>JAAYCJ010000103.1 GCA_012729815.1 Phycisphaerae bacterium
CGCGATGGATCCACCTGGTCGATCTGAACAACGACGGCTGGCTTGACCTGGTCGTGCCGATGATCGAGCACGACCGGAGCCTGATCCTCTGGGGCGCACCGGAGGGCTTCAGCATGGCCCGCTGCCAGGCCCTCTCGGTGATCCGGGCCGCCAGCGCCGCCGCCGCCGATTTCACCGGCAACGGCTATCCGGACCTGATCCTCGGCGGGCACATGCGCTCGCCTCAGGGCCCGCACGATTCGTTCGTCCACATCTACTGGAACGGACCCGACGGCCTGCGCGAGGATCGGCGGATGCTCCTGCCCGCCAACGCGGTCAACTCGATGGCGGTGGCCGACTTCAACCGCGACGGGACGCTGGACCTGTTCGTCGGCAGCTACGCCGACCACCGCGTGCGCGATCTGGACTCGTACATCTACTGGAACCGGCCGGGACGCCTGTTCTCGGAATCCGACCGCACGCGGCTGTTCACCCACTCGGTTGCCGGATGCCTCGCCGCCGACTTCAACGACGACGGCTGGATCGATCTGGCCGTGGCCAACCACAAGGTCTGGGGCGACCACACGGGCTACTCGGAAATCTGGTGGAACGGACCGGACGGCTTCAGTTCCAAACGCACCACGCGCCTGCCCAGCCGCGGCCCGCACGGCATCTCGCAGATCGGGCCCGGCAACGTCCTCGATCGCGGACCGGACGAGTACTACATCTCGAAACCCTTCAAACTGCCCGAGGGCGCGACTCTCCGACAGGTCAACTGGCAGGCGGAGCTTTTGCCCCGAACCTATGTGCGGGCGCAGCTTCGCTGGGCCTCGTCCGAGAAACAGCTTGTCCAGTCGCCCTGGTGCGGTCCGAACGGGCCGAATGGCTGGTTCGCCAACGGCCAGACCGTTCCGTCCCCGCTGCATCGAGGGCAATGGGTGCAGTATCGTCTGGCCCTCGGCTCAGCCAACAGCGGCGGCTCGCCGCGCCTCACCCAGGTCGCCCTCGACTACGACGGACAAGGTTGATCCGCCATCACCGGTAAAAATGCCGAGGGTCCTGACGGCGAACCGTCAGGACCCCTTTGCCGGAGGCAAATCATCGGCGAGCACGGAGGACTGATCCCGCGATTCCCGGACCGGTCACGCGGACCGGTCCGGAGTCGCGCGGGTGATTGCTTAGCCGAGCAGGGCCAGGGCGTTCTGCGGCGCCATGTTGGCCGTCCGCAGGATCGTGGTGGTCGCCTGGACCAGGATCTGGGCACGGGTCATCGCCGCCGTCTCCTCGGCGAAGTCCGTATCGCGGATGGACGATTCGCTGGCCGTCACGTTTTCCAACGCCACTTGCAGCGAGTTGATGTTCGTGTCCAGCGTGTTCTTCTGGAAGGCGCCGAGACGCCCTCGCATCACGCTGACCTGGGTGACTGAGCGGTCCACGATCCGCTGGGCCTGGATCGAATGCTCGCTGACCACCGAGTTGGCGCCGCCCGAGCGGACCGAACTGAGGTACCCCAGTTCGTTGTTGCCCAGTGTTCCGGTCGAAACGCTGTAGATGCCCATCGAGACCTGGCCCTGGATCTGGACGTTCGGCGCCAGTTGGAAGATCGCACCGCCGCCGGAAACTCCGAATTGGGTGCTGGTCAGCCGCGTGCCGAAATCGGCGGTCAGGTACAACTCCATGTCGAGCGAGTTGTTCCGCAACGTCGCGTACAGACCGTCCACCGTTGCGTTCTGCCCGTTGACCGTCACCTCGGCGTCCACGCCGTAGTCGGTCGAGCCCGTGCTGGCGGTGGCGGCCCCATCGACCGGGTCATAGGTCTTGAACGCCTCCGAGCCGATGCTGGTGACCGATACGAATGCGCTGGTGCCGTACCCGGTGCTGTTAAAGTACAGGGCGCCGGTGCTCGAGAGGCTCGCGGAAACCCCGAGCACGTCGCTGAAGCTGTTGATCGTCGCCGCCATCGCGGAGATCGCCGTGCTGGCCCCGAAGCTGAAAACCTCGCTGCCCACGTTGCCCGCCACGCGGATCGAGACGGCGCTGGCCGCCCCGGTGCCCGCCCCCGAAAACTTGAGCTGGGCGAACTCAGCCGAGTTGGTCACCTCGACCACCACCGGCAGCGAACCGTTCTCCGGCGGCTTGGCCGCGTACAGCTTCACCTCGGCCAGGGCGCTGGTCGCCACCGTCGAGAGGTTATATTCCAGCGAGCCATCCAACAGCTTCTTGCCGTTGAACTGAGTCGTGTTGGCGATCCGGTCGATGCTCTCGAGGATCGAGTCGATCTGAAGCTGGTTGGCTTCCAGCTCCTCATCCGCCATCGCGCCGGTGTTGGCCGACTTGGTCACCAGCCCGCGGACCTCGAGCAGCAGGGCCGACACCTCATTCAGGGCCCCTTCCGCCGTCGAGATGACGTTGTTCGCCCGCACCGAGTTCTCGATCGCCGCGTTAATCCCGCGGATCTCGGCGCGAAGATTCTCCGACGCGATCAGACCCGCCGGATCGTCCTTGCCACGATTGATCCGCAACCCGGACGAGAGTCGCTCCAGGCTGGTGGACATGCTCTGCTGGTTGGCGATCAAGCGGTGGATGGCTTGAAGCGAACTGATGTTGTGGTTGATGCGAGACATTGTAATCCTCCGTGACCTTTCGACTTCGCCGCTTTCCGTAGCGGCTAAAGCTCTGGACCTACGTACGCCTGACGATTCGCCTGTTTGCGTCCCGCCATCCCGACGGGACCGACATCCGTGTCGTCTTCTTCCCCTCGGCGTCCTGCCTTGCTGGGTCTCAAGCCGGCTTCGTGCTCTTGTCTTCCTGGCGTCTTACGTATCGGACTTTCCTTTCCCGGACTTTACCGGTGTGCTTTCCGACTTGAGATTCTTTTGTCAAACATCCAGGTCACAAATCCGTGCTCTCGGGTTTGTTCAGGGACCATCTTCGTCAAAGCC
>JAAYCJ010000104.1 GCA_012729815.1 Phycisphaerae bacterium
CTGCGGCGTCTGGGAGGTCCACTTCCCGGACGGCCTCAAGCGCGACCGCGAATTCATCGAAAGCGCCGAATACGCCGACTACTGCCGCAACGCCGCCGTCCATCCCGGCCGCAAGCAAGCCCGCGGACAGCATCTGGGCTTCTACACCGAGTTCCCCACCGAAAAGAACCATCAGGTGCTGCTGAAGGTCGGCCTGTCGTTCGTCGATCTGGCGGGTGCACGCAACAACCTGCGAACCGAGCTCGATCATTGGGACTTCGACCGCGTCCGCCGCGAACTGGCCGAGCAGTGGGGCCGCGAACTCTCTGGCCTGCACGTTAAAACCGCATCCGAACACGACAAATCCGTCGCCGCCACCGCCGTCTATCACACCCGGCTGGACCCGCGCCGCATCGACGACGCCGACGGGCGTTTCGTCGACGGCAAAGGCCGCGTCAGAACCGTCTCGACCTTCAAGCCGCGAACCGTCTTCAGCGGATGGGACGCCTTCCGAAGCTACTTCCCGCTCATGACCCTGATGGACCCTCAACTCGTCAACGATCAGGTCGCCACTCTTCTCGACGTGGTCAAGACCACCAACTCCGGCCTGCCGAAGTGGGAGCTGATGGGCGTCGATATCGGATGCATGGTGGGCGACCCAGCCGTCGGCACCATCGTGGACGCCTACCTCAAGGGCATCCGCGACTACGATGTGGAACTGGCCTACCAGCTCTGCCTCGAAACGGCCTTCGGACCGCGGACCCACCGCGACGACTGGCAACGCTACCACAAGCTCGGCTAATCCCCCGTTGAGACTCGTCTTCTCTTATGTGGGCACGGAATACCGGGTATCCGCCGGGGCATGGGCTCGAAACATCCCTATGCTCTTCTCAACGACACCAGCTTGTGTTATCATTGAGGGCGTTGGGGCTTGCCGAGACCCGCTTATATACCAGGCCCGCAAAGAAGTATCAGTAACAGTAAGGTTTTATCCAGATCAGCCGGGTCTGTGCGGCAGGAAACAACCTTTTCGGGAGTATGCAGATGAGGCGTTTGGGTGGCCTTGGGCCGGTCATGTTGATCACCATCGCTCTGCTGGGCCTGACCCGCTCAGCCGGCGCCACAGCCCTGGATGACTACGTCCAGGCCCCCGATGCCACGTTCGCCTCGAGCCACGATCCCAACGATCCCAACGCCACCTTCCATGCCGACGGCTGCACCATCTACGTCCTAAACATGACCTCGCAGACGTGGCGAGCCGCCGAGGTGGCCAACCGCACAGCCTGGGAGCACCGCCTCGTCGTCACCGTGCCCGAAACGGTTATCAGCGGCACTGCCGCACTCGCCATCGGCGGCGGTTCCAACAGCGATTTGATCGACCCGCTGCAGATTCCCCCCCTCGCCGAACTCAGCAACGGAGCTGGGATCGTCACCGCCTACCTCGCGACCGTGCCCAACCAGCCCTTGTTCTTCAGCGGCGAGGGCCTGGCCCGCTACGAAGACGCCATCATCGCCTACACCTGGGACCAGTTCCTCGACAATCCCAGCGACGCAACCTGGCCGCTGCAACTGCCGATGACCAAATCCGCCGTCCGCGCCATGGACGCCGTCCAGGAGTTCTGCCAGACCCTCGACCCGGTGGTGACGGTCGACCATTTCATCCTGACCGGCATCTCCAAACGCGGCTGGACCACCTGGCTGACCGCCGCCGTCGATGACCGCGTGGCCGCCATCGCGCCCGCCGTCTTCGACGCCCTCAACCTCCGCGAGTCCCTGCTCCACCATCACGCCGTCTACGGCTTCTGGGCGCCCGCCCTCAATGACTATGTCGCGATGGGCATCATGGACCGCTTCGACGATCCCGAAATGGACCTGCTGCTCGACATCGTCGATCCGTACCTCTACCTGAACCGCTCGCGAATGACCGTCCCGAAATACGTCATCGCCTCCAGCGGCGACCAGTTCTTCCTACCCGACTCCGCCCGCTTCTACTTCGATGACCTGCCCGGGCCACGCTATATCCGCAGCGTCCCCAACACCGACCACGCCCTCAACGCCAGCGCCTTCGAGAGCCTCATCTCATTCAACCAGGCCATCGTCACCGGCGCATCGCTGCCCGCGCTGACCTGGACCGTCCAATCGGACCGGTCCCTGCGCGTCGAAACCGACACGACTCCCGCAGCGGTCAAGCTCTGGCAAGCCACAAACCTCGACGGCCGCGACTTTCGACTCGAAACCTTCGGCGCCCGATGGGAAAGCACCGACCTGACCGAAAGCGAAGAAGGCGTCTACCTCGCCGCCATGCCGGTCCCTCAGCGGGGATTTACCGCCTGGTTCGTCGAGGCGACGTTCGACGGCGAGTGGTCCTCATTCCCCCTGATCCTGACCACCGAGGTCCAGATCACCCCGGACGCCGTCGATCCCGTCCAGCGCCAACTTCTGGTCGACGTCGAAGGCCACGGCTTCGTCAATATCCGCGACGGCGTCTACAACGACGGCGCCGTCATCGGCCTTCGCGCCACCGCGGATGAGGGCTGGCGCTTCGCCCGCTGGGAGGGTGACGTCTCCAGCACGCAGCGTATCATTGACCTGGCCATGGACGCCGACAAGCACCTGACCGCCGTGTTCGAGGAGGCGTTGCCGCAATACGCCCTCGAGCTCTTCGTTGACGGCGAAGGGACCGTCGATCCCAACGGCGGCGTCTACGACGCGGGAACGGAAGTCTCCGTGAAGGCCACGCCCGCCGACGGCTGGCAATTTGAACGCTGGGAAGGCGACGCCACCGGCGACCAGAACCCGCTCCAGGTCGTCATGGACCATCCCAGGCAGATCACCGCCGTCTTCCGCGAGAAGATCAGCTATCGCCTGACCGTTAACGTCCTCGGCCAGGGCACGGTCGATCCCAACGGCGGCCTCTTCGAAGAAGGCGCTGTGCTGACCCTCCAGGCCCAGCCCGACACCGGCTGGCGCTTCGTCCGCTGGCAGGGCGACGTCCAGGGCGACCAGCCCTCCATCAAACTGGTCATGAACTCAGCCAAGACCGTCGGAGCCGTCTTCGAGCAGGACCCGATCCTCTACCGCCTGACCGTACAAATCGAAGGCCAGGGCACGGTCGATCCCAACGGCGGCAACTACCCGCCCGGGCAGACCGTCAGCCTCACCGCCAAACCCGCTTCCGGCTGGCGGTTCGTCCGGTGGGAAGACGCGGCAACCGGCAGCAGCCCGACCGTCCAACTCCGGATCCTCGCCGACAGCACCGTCAAAGCCGTCTTCGCCGAATCGAACGCCACCATCTATGACCTGACCACCTCCATCGCCGGCGGCCTGGGAACCCTCATGCCCCAAAGCGGCCGGTACCCAGCCGGCGCCATCGTGCAACTGACCGCCACGCCCGCTCCCGGATTTGTCATCAGCCAGTGGACCGGCACCGACGACGATACGTCCACCGCCACCACCAACCGCGTCGTCATGAACGGCAACCGCGAAGTCACCGTCGAATTCATCGCCGCCGCCCCGCCCTCCGGCGACCCCAACACCCCCCTGCCGCTGCCGACCGGCTGCTTCATCGCCACCGCCGCCTTCGGCACACCGCTGGAACCGCAGGTGCGAGTCCTCAGCGATTTCCGCGACCGTTGGTTGATGACCAATCCGCCCGGCCGCTGGTTTGTTCGGAGTTATTATCGTCTTTCGCCGCCGATCGCTACGGTCATCGCCGCCGATCCGACGCTTCGATCGGTTGTCCGCGCGGGGCTGGTTCCGCTGGTCCTTGGCGTTCAGTTGCTGGTTCCCATTGGCTTGCTTGGACTTATGGGGCTGGCGGCGGCCGTCCGTCTGGTCCGCCGACGGGCGTTGAATCCGGCATTCTGAGCATTCCCGTTGTCCGTGCGGGGGCGTTGTGCGCCAAATGTGCCATAAAACTGCCAAAAAAGTATTGATCTATAATTCCGCATAGCGTAATCTATATTGCAACTATGCTGAATTATGCGCATGACCGCCAACCGATCGACATTACTGGATAAGGGCGCCGGCAAGAGCAAGCCGCTGTACCTGCAGATTCGCCAGAAGCTGGCCGACTCGATCCTCGCCGACGAGTTGAGGCCCGGCCAGCGGCTTCCCAACGTCACGAAGCTCGTCCGCGAGTGGAACGTGCATCCCCGAACGATCAAATCGGCGCTCGATTTGCTGGAGCAGGACGGTTTGATCCGTCAGGAGCCGCGGAGGGGGGCGTTTGTGGCTGGGGTGGAGCAGGTTACTCAAACATCAATGTTATTTGTGCGATGGAGTGGCGATCCGCTTTGCGTCCGGATTGCGGAGGGCGTACAGCAGTTCGCGCACGAGGTTGATGTTGAGGTGATGGTGGTCGACGCGCGGCAGGACCACCGGAGTTTTACGGATGCGATCGCCCATCCGCCGGAGGGGACGGCTGGGCTGTTGATCATGCCGTTCGACAGTCCGGCGTACCGCCAGGCGGTTCGCAGCTCGCTGGATGCCGGGTTGAAGGTCGTGTTTGTCGACCGCGTGCTTCCCGGGATCGAGACCAGCGCGGTCACAGCCGACCACTTCGCGGCTGGGTATCGGGTGACACGGCACCTGATCGAGACGCACCAGCGGCCGGTGCACTACGTCGGGTCGACGCAGATTCCGAGTTCGTGCCACGAGCGGTGCCGCGGCTGGGCGGCGGCGATGCAGGAGCACAACTTTGGCGAACTGGAGCGGTTTGCCTGGGAGCTGCCGGTTCCGGAATTCGAGTCGTGCCAATTGCCGTTTGAGGACATATTCGACAATCCCCGCCGCGCCGCGTTGCGGATGTTCGCGGAGGCCCGTCCGGCGGTGACTTGTGTTCACGCGAGCAACGACTACGTGGGCAAGGGCGTGTACCTGGCGGCTGAGCAGTCGGGTTTGCGGATCGGACGCGACGTGTTTGTGGGCGGTTCGGGCGGTCTGCCGATCTGCCAGATGCTTGAGCCGCCGTTGACGAGCGTCTATCAGGACGGCGTGCGTCTGGGCTACGAAGCGGCGCGGCTGCTGCATCAGGAGTTGACGGGCGCGGTCCGACGGCCGATGCATCGGGTTTTGCCGGTGGAGTTGCAGGTTCGCCAGAGCAGCACCGGCTGATCGGGAGCCATTGGAAGAAGGTCGAGACGATGAACCGGAGCCAATCGAGATCGGTGGCATTTACGCTGATCGAACTGCTGGTGGTGGTGGCGATTATTGCGGTGCTGGTCGCCCTTCTGCTTCCGGCCCTTGCCGCGGCGCGGGAGCAGACGCAGGCGACGTTGTGCCAGACCAACCTTCGCAGCATGCTGATCGCCACCGTGGGATACCGCAACGACTACCACGACCTGATGCCTCGCGGGGAAATCCGGACGGCTGACAGCGGCTCGGGTTTCTACTGGCACAGCCCTCGGTGGCCCGCCCGTATCGCCCCGTATTTCGCGTACGACGGGCGCATCCTCGACTGTCCCTCCCAACCGGGCACCGCCATGAACAGCAACCCCGGATATCTCGAGTACGCCGACGGCGAGTACGGCATCAACCCCTACCTGGCTGGGGTGAACGTCCCAGCCACCAGCATCAGTCCCGCCGTCCCGATCTACTCCGAGGTCAGGAACTACTGGACGCAGGGACGCACCCAGGGCTATATTTCGTGGGTCAACGCCATGCACTTCAAGTTTGTCTCGCACATTCACTCCGGTTCGGTCAACGTCGGCTATCACGACGGTTCGGTTCGGCGGACCGGGATACTTGATCCGTTGTGGGGACTTGAACCGATGCACTACTGGCACCTGGAATCACCGATTGCGATACCGTGAATTTTCTGGACCTACTGCGGCCGCTGACCATGAAAGGGCAAGCCATGCGGAGGCGTATGCGAGACCGGAGTTTTACGTTGATCGAGCTGCTGGTGGTGGTGGCGATCATCGCGGTGCTGATCGCGATTTTGCTGCCGGCGTTGCAGCAGGCCCGCAACTCGGCTGGCAACGTGTTGTGCCTGAACAACCTCCGGCAGATCGTCACGGCCTCGATTCTCTACGCTGAGAACCACGGCGGCGAGTTGTTCGACACGCCGTTCGATGACCATGTGTTCATGTCGCAGGGCCAGATTGCCGGGATGCGTTGGGACGGCGACAGCGTTGGGTGTTGGACGGATTGGGGACTGCTCTATGAGACGGGTTTTGTGGCCGACGGTCATCAGGCGTTCTGCCCGCGCGACCGTCTCCACTCGTACGAGAACAACTGGAACACCGACCTGACCCGGTACATCAATGCGAGCTACTACAGCCGCAACTGGTTCCACGAGCAGCAGTATCCTCATTCTCAGTGGGGAGTTACGATCAGGAACATCGACGGGCGAAGCACCGGGTACACGCCCACCACCATCAGCGCGGCTGAGAACGAGCAGATCGCCCGGCGTTCGTTCATCGCCGACGTGATTGACATCAATTACCCTGAGACCTGGGCGGTTCAGCACGATAACGCGGTTAACGTCGGCTATCTCGATGGATCGGCGGCGCCATTCAGGATCACGCCGGACGAGATCCGCTTCGTGTGGATTCCGTGGTGGAACACCGAGGGCCGCATGTTCCCCGATGTTTTCGACAAGCGGCAGTAGGCCTTCTGTCTTCTGCAATCCGAATTCGATGATATCCACACTGACGATAGCCGTTGTTGTGATGGTGGCGGCGCTGCCCGCACAGTCCGCCACCGCGCCGGTTTCGCCGCCGTGGGAGAACCCTTACGGGGTGGTGAACCCGTGGCATGGGATCGGCGAGATCGGGTTGGGCTGGTGCCGGTGCGGCGGCGGGGCGACGCCGCTGGGGTCGTGGAACGTGATTGAGGCTGAGGGACCGGGCCGGTTCAATTGGTCGGCTTCGGATTCGGACCTGGCGGAGTGGCTTGAGAAGAACCGGCTTACGCCGGTACCGATTCTGTGCTATACACCGTCGTGGGCGAGCAGCGGGCCTGGGGGCGAGCACACCTATCCGCCGAGGGATCTGTTCGACTACTACCGCTTTGTCCGCGCGCAGGTGCTGCGGTATAAGGGTCGGGTTCCGGCGTATGAGGTGTGGAACGAGCCGAACGGGCGGGGCGTTTTTTTCGGGGGCGGCGTGGATCAGCTCGTGGCGATGACCAAGATGGCGTATTGCGCGGTCAAGCAGGCGGACGGCGAGGCGGTGGTGCTGTTTCCCGGGCAGGCGGGCATCGACGTGGAGTTTGTGCGGCGGTGTTACGAACTGGGCGCGGGCGACTACTTCGACGTGATGGCTGCCCATCCGTACCAGTGGAGCCGGACGTTCGACGAGGGATACCATTCGGCGGACCGGATCGCGGCGCTTCGCGGGGTGATGGATGCGATGGGTGACCGTCACAAGCCGATCTGGCTCAATGAGTTCGGCTGGTCTGTGGAGGGCGAGATCAGCGAGGCGGACCAGGCGCGACTGCTGGCGATCGCGATGACGTTCTTTCGGTCGTTCGACCATTGCGGGGTCGAGCGGCTGTTCTGGTACAACGCCAAGAGCTGGGGTGAAAACTACGGGCTGCACGACGGCGAGGGGCGGCGACAGGCTTCGTTTTACGCCTACAAGCTGATCGTGGAGCACCTGTCGGCCAAGCGGTTCATCGGGCGGATTGCGGTCGAGGGCGGGCGGGCGTTCGTCTTTGCCGACGATGCACAGCCGGCCAACGCCACGATCGTGGTCTGGTCGCCGACGCTCGAAACGGTTGGCGTCGAACTGCCGGTCCGCCCCGCGACCGAAGTGCAGATCGTCCGCCTCGATGGGAGTCGCGAGACGGTCCGGCATGAAGCCGGTCAGTTGAAGCTCGATGCGACGCCGGAACCGCGGTTTTTGAATTTGCCTCGGGCGGCCGTTGCCAAGATTGAACCGGCCAAACCGGCACGGGTCACGGAGGTCCGGCGGGACGAGAAGCAGAACTCGTTCGTCTGGGCCCAGATCGTAGTTCCGCAGACCACGCATCGGGCGTATCTGTCGCACGGGTCCGGAAAGCTTGCCGTCGCGGTGTACAACTGCACCGATGGGGAACAAGAGGGGTGGGTCAAGCTGGTCTGCCCGACGATCCGGCTGAGCCGGCAGATGCCCTACCGCCTCGCTCCGCTGAGTTCGACCGTGCTGGAGTTTCCCGTCCAGGTTCCTTCCAGCGTGAAGGCGGATGTCTACCCGATTCTGGTTCGCGGCGAAGCGGGCGGCAAGCCGATTTCGAGCTACAAGGACACCATTCGCATCAGCGCCGGACAGGCGATTGAATTTACCGGCAACAGTTGGATCGAGTCGCGGTACCTCAAGTCCAGTCCCGCCGGCGGTCCATCGGTCAGCTTCGCGGACAGGATCGAGTACGGGTTCGACCTGTCCGGCTGCCGCAAGGCGAATTTCACGCTTCACGTCGGCGCGCATGCCGGCGGACCGTGGAAGGTTCAGCTCTCGGGCGGCGATGAGGACTTTGTCACGATGGCTGAGGGCCGGTCGTGGCCCGGCGTTCACCGGTTCGCCGTGCCGGCTGAGCATCTCAACCGGGCGATTCGCCTCCGGATCGACGGGGAGAACTGCCAGCTTTACCATCTGCTGCTGGAGACCACGCCGAGCGAGACCGACGCCGATTAACCCTGATGGAGAATACTATGTTCCGATTCGCGTTCGTGTGCGTGATTCTGGCCATTTCGTCCGTTGCCGCCCTGGCTGAGGGATCGCCGGGGGTTGTTTTTCTGGACGAGTGCGAGGGCCTGGCGCCGTGGCGTTCCAATAACGCGGTGACTCTTTCGATCGACCCGATCGAGCGCAAGACGGGGACGGGCAGCCTTCGGGCCGACTGTGCGGTGGTCAAGTCCGATCCGGGCGCGTGCCTGCTGTCGCGGCGGGTGGACCTGGATCGCGTGCCGCGGTACTGGCACTTCTACGTGATGCTCGAACTGGATCCGCGGTACGGCCACGAGAACCCCAAGCTCCGCATGATTGTCCAGGACGGTGACGGGACGGCTTTGGTGGCCGATCTGGACGGCAAGAGCCGCCGGCCCGCCAACATCGACCCGTGGGCCCACGTGACGGTCGATCGCGATGAGTTCGCGCCTCTGTACCTGGGCGGCAACGGCGTGCTCGATGACGTGGCCACGATCGCCTTCGACCTGCCGCACCGGGCGGGCGAGTTTCGGTGCGACGGCGTCTATGTCGTCCGCTTTGATGAGCTCACGGCTGTGTTCGACGAGGCGGGCGCGTGGATCAGGGGCCGGTGCGATGCGCTTGCCGGTCGGCTCGCCGAACTGGAGGCGAAGCTGGCGGCCCTGCCGGAGGGCGTCGATACCGCGTATCCCGGCTGGGACGCGGCGATGATCGAGATGTTCGTAGAGCACATCCGAGCCGACCTCGGTGAGGAGCGCCACGTCCGGGCGGCTCGGCAACTGCGGTTTATCGAACAACTCGCCGACGATCTGGCGAAGCAGATCGACCAGGCGGTTGGTGGCCAGTCGCCGTGGGCCAAAGCCGCCGACGTGCGGCGGACGGGCCTGACGGTCCGCGACGGTAATTTCCACAACGGCGAGACGGCGGTTTATCCGGGCGGGTTCTGCGGGCACTGGGGACCGGAGCAGCTTCGCCGGTACGCGAGTCTCGGGCTGACCGGCCTCTCGACCGAGATCGGTCCCAATTCGACGCTGCCGGAGCCCGAGAAGACCGCTGTGCCGCAGAGCATGGTGGAGCTGCTGGACCTCGCGGAGGAACTGAACCTGGCGTTCGATCTGCTGTTGAGCCCGCACTACGTTCCGGCGTGGGCGTTCGAGCGGTACGGCGACCTGGACGCGGGCGAGCTTCGGCGGAAGCGTAACGCGTTTATGCCGTGGAACGTCGACAGCGAGGGTCTGCGGGAATTGATGTCGCGGCACCTGGCGGTTCTGATTCCCGCGGTCAAGGATTGTCCGGCTCTGGCGAGCTACGACCTGAGCAATGAGTTGTGGTACGCGATGTTCGGCGATTTCGCGCCGGCTGATTTTCGAGAGTTCCTTGTTGGCAAATACGGTCAGATCGAGCGGCTCAACGCGGCTTGGGACGGCGGTTTTGCGTCGTTTGAGCAGGTTGAGCATCAAGCGGGCAATCCGGCTGCGGCGGCCGATCTGTACGCGTATCATCATGCCCGCGTCGCGCGGTTTTACCGCTGGTACATGGACGAGCTTGGCCGGCACGACGCCAGCCGTCCGGCCTACGCGAAGATTCACGGCGGCTACCGGCACGTTCTGGGGGCGGACCGGACGGCGCTGTCGAGGATTGTGACGGCCAGCGGCTCGGACTGCTACCCGCGGATGGGCGACGACGGCGACGGGTTGCTGATCGACGCGTGGAGCACCGCCATTCAGACCCAGCAGTTCCGGTCGCTGGCGCCGGACAAACCCATCGTCGACTCGGAGGAGCATTCGATCTTCTACGGTCAGATTCCGACCGGCGAGTACGTACGGGCGGTGCGGTGGTGGCGAGGCGTGCTGGGTTTGGACGCGTGGTATCTGTGGGTCTGGGGCCGGCGGACGGAGCACAACGAAGGCACCACGTTTTCTCAGCCGTGGGCTCTTCGCGCGTTGGTGCACGCCGGTCAGGAGCTTCAGCGAGAGGCCCCGATCGTGTCGGCGTTTCAGACGGCTGAGCCCGACGTGCTGCTGATCGACGACGGGATCGGTTTTCGTGAGGCGTACAAGCTGTGCAGTTTTTCCGGGCATCTGGTGGATGTGTTGCCGCTGGAGGCGTTGACTGAGAGGGCGGCTGACGGCTACCGGACGGTTGTCCTGCCTTACGGGGCGGATGTCCCAGCGGTGTGGCTCGATGCGGCCCGCGAGGCGGGGACGAAGATCGTCCAGCTTTCCGAAGACACGACCCTCGAGTCGCTGGGTTCGGCGATCACGTCGGCGGTTACTCCGGCTGTGGCTCCGCAGGCGGGGTTGGTCAACTACACCGTCGCCGACCGTGATGGGCGGACGCTGACGTTTCTGTTGAACCTGACGCCTCGTCCGATCGCGATCGATCAGGGCGACGCGCGGCCGGCCGTCGGTGACCTGGGGCCCCTGCTTCCCCTGCAGCCTGTCGTTCTCAGTTCTCGGTAGAGTGAACTGGTGCGTCGGGACGATGCACCCTACTTTTTTCGGCATGGGCGCGATTTTGGGCTTGGCGTTTCCTATATGGCAATGTACAGTGGTTATATTGCCATATAGGATATAGACATGCACAATACTTTATTAAAAGGGATAGTTATACTAGAGGCTCTGGCGGGTGAGGCGCGGGAGTTCAGTTTGGCCGAGCTGGCGGAGCTGACGGGGCTGGGTAAGAGTCAGGCCTGCCGATTGCTCAAGACGCTGGTCGAGCAGGGGTACGTGGTTCAGAACGCTGGGACGCGGTCGTACCGGATCGGGCTTCGGACGCTGGAGCTTTCGGCGTCGATTCTGGAGCGGATGGAGGTTCGGCGGGCGGGGCTGGCGTATCTGCACGATCTGTCGGATCGGACCAGGTCGCCGAGCTATCTGGGCGTTGGGCATCTTGGCAAGGTGCTGATCGTGGAGACGGCGTATCCGGCGGGCGTATATAGCGCCAGTTCACCGGGGTTTGGCAGCACGTTGCCGCTGCACGATTCGGCGATGGGCCGGGCCATGCTGGCGGAGATGTCGGTTGAGGAACGGCTGCGGCATGTTCCCGGTTCGGCGGATGAGGGTCTGGCGGCGGCGATTGAGGAGGCGCGGCGGACGGGCGTGGCGGTGATCGTGCGGGAGAGGGGCGATGGTTCGTCGGTGGTCGGCGTGGCGGCGGTGGTTCGGAACTGCCGCGGCGCGGTGATCGCGGCGTTGGGGGCGTCGACGGACAAGGAAGACTGGGATCAGCGGGATCAGGAAGCGTACAAGCGCGCGGTAGTTAAGGCGGCGGCCGGTCTGTCGTTCGCTATGGGCCATGCCGCCGGTCGACTTACTCTGGAGGGCTTTTCGGTATGAGTGGAAACGTGAACGGAAATCTGACTCAGACGCTGAAATCGGCGGCGAAGGAGGCCGGAGCGGATCTGGTCGGGATTGCTTCGATCGAGCGGTTCGACGGGATCGCCCGGGAGCATCATCCGAGTTCGATTTTTCCTGAGACGCGGTCGGTGATCGTGATCGGCAAGCGGATCGTTCGCGGCTGCATGCGGGGCGTGGAGGAGGGGACGCAGTTCACGCTGTTCGATCAGTACGCGCGGAACTGGGTGCCGGATCGGTTTCTGGCGTTGACCACGGTGACGGTGGCGACGTTTCTGGAGGATCACCGGTATGAGGCGGTGCCGATGACGAACCTGCCGTCGCAGGTTCCGGCGATGGGCGTGGCGGTCCGGCCGGATGCGCCGCCGCCCAACGTCATGGTGGATTTCTATGATGCGGCGGTCCGGGCGGGATTGGGCGAGATCGGTCTGAGCGGGGAGTTCTTGACGCCCGAGTTCGGACCGCGTCAGCAGATCCAGATGATTCTGACGGATGCGGAGCTCGCGGCGGACCCGATCCGCGAAACGGCGGTGTGCGACCGGTGCGGCGAGTGCGTCAAGGCGTGTCCGCTGGGGGCGATGAGCATCGAGAATGCCAAGGAGATCGCGATTTGCGGCAAGAAGATGTTGGTGGCGGAGACGAACTGGGATTTGTGTCGGAACTGCCGGAACGGGATGTGGCCAAATCGCTATCACACAGCGGGTTTGCCGGATCGGCTGGCGGCGATCTGCGGGCGGACGTGCGTGCATCACCTGAACGAGACCGGGCGGGTGAGGAATCGCTTTACGAATCCGCTGCGGCAGAGGCCGGCGTGGCAGGTGGACGCGGGCGGGCGGACTTCGCTGGTGGAGGGTCGCTGAGATGGCGAAGCTGACCGCAGAGATGGTGAAGGACGCCGCCGTCAGGCACGGGCTGGACCTGGTGGGAATCGCAAACATCGAGCGGTTCGAGGACGCCCCGCAACGGATGCATCCGGCGAGCATTTTTCCGGAGGCGCGATCGGTGATTGCGGTGGCCCGGCGTATTCTGCGGGGCAATTGGCGCGGCATCGAGGAAGGCACGTACTGGCCGAACTACACGTACTTTGGGTATCACGGTTTGCTGAACAGCTTTTTTATTCCGCGCGGCGTGTATGAGACGGCGTGTTTTATTGAAGATTTCGGCTGGGAGGCGGTGCCGTATTATCCGGGCGCGGCGGAGGTTCAGCCGCCGATCGATCCGGTGCGGCCCGGTGCGCCGGCGCCGGACGTGCACATGGCGATCCGGATCGTGGCGACGGCGGCTGGACTGGGCGAGATGGGCTGGTCGAAGGTGTTTTTGACCCGGAAGTTTGGGCCGCGGGTGCGGCTGGCGGCAATCATCACCGATGCGGAGTTGGCGCCGGATCCGCTGGTGGAGCCGGGCACGCTGTGCGACCGGTGCATGGCGTGCGTGAAGGGGTGTCCGTCGGCGGCGATTCCGCACGTGAGAGACGGGCGAACGGTGAAGGTTCGGATCGAGGACAAGACGTACGAATGGGGCGACGTGGACATGGGCCGGTGCACGTTGAGCTATCACGGCGGCGATCCGCGGGTTTCGCCGTTTATCCACAAGACGTTTCCGGGCTACGAGTTCGACGTGAGCCGGCAGAGCATCAGCGAGGACATGGCCTACAAGATCTGCTGGCCGTTCTCGCAGGGCCGGTGGCGTCGGACGGAGGAGGACGGGTCGGGGTACGTGATTGAGGGGCACGCAACGCTCAAGGAATGGGGCGGCGACGGCAGCTATGGGATTGGCGGGTCGCGCGGCTGCATGCGGAGTTGCTTTGATCGTCTGGAGAAATGCGGGCGGGTCGAGCAGACCTTTGAGAACGGCGAGTTTATCAAGCGGCCGCGATGGCTGTTGTCGCACAAGACATCGCCGCGATCTTCTTTGGCGGAGAAAGGGGCGGAGGCTCGAGCCGTTGATTCAGATCAAGTGCCATGACCGAGGTTCTTGCCACAACTTCAGGCGTTTTCGATTGTTATAGCGCTATCTGGACCTTGTTCGCTTGCACGTCCCGTGACTGTGTCTTGAACCGCGTTTGCGGCGGGTCGTATAATCGGGCAGGTGAAAGCGATGCGAATGGTGCTGGTGATCATCCCGTTGATTGTCTATGGTGGGTCGGCAAGGCCCGTCGTTGGACAGTCCGTACCATCCACGGACGCTGTGACCATTTGCGCATGCTGTGAGAACGCCTGTTGCCGCAGCGGCGACGAGGCGGAGAAGAGTCCGCAGCCGGGTTCCGGGGACGGCTGCTGCGATGAGAGCCAGGTGCCATGTTCGTGCGGATGCGTGACCTCCGTCTTTCTGGCGTGTCTGGCGCCGGCGGTCGTTCAGGATCAGCCGGTTTTTATCGCGTTCGATCATCCCCACCCGTCGGCGGTGGAGCATTCGATCCGCCCGCCGACCCCGCCTCCGAAGAGCGTTTGATTCCTTTCCACGTTGTTCGTTGGTTTTGCAGGCGTATAGAAATGTCTCGATGAAAGGAATCAAACATGAAGACTATGTTCGTTTTGATGATGGTGTTGGTTCTGGGGTTTTCGCTGACGGCGGGAACGGTCGCGTTGGCGGGCGGAGCGTGTTGCGGACAGGCGGCTGAAAAAGCCAAATGCTGCGAGTGCTGCACGTGCGACCCGTGCGAATGCGACCCGTGCGAGTGCTGCACGTGTGAGACGTGCGAGTGCGACTCGTGCAGCCACTGCGGTTAGCGTTCACTGTATCGTCAGACTGCGGACCCGCTCCACGACTGGGGCGGGTCCGTTCATTTGATATGTATCCACCATCGGGCATGCGGGCGGCAAGGCCTGTGCGCCTACAATTCATCAGAGGGATTGCGGTTCGCCAATTGGTGGGACGAACGAATGATGAGAATATACGCTATCTTCATCTCGCTGGGGATCATCACTCTGACGGGATGCCCCAGCGGCGGGGAGGGAAACGCGATGAACGAGCACAAGGATCGGTCGCCCGCGTCGCAGCCGGCCGGGCAGAACCATGAGAGTAACGTCGAGACCGCGACCTTTGCGGCTGGGTGTTTTTGGGGCGTCGAGGCGGCGTTCCGCAACGTCGAGGGCGTGGTCGAGACGACGGTCGGCTACACCGGCGGGCACGTGGAGAATCCGTTGTACGAAGTCGTGTGCACGGGTCGGACCGGGCACGCGGAGGCGGTGCAGGTCCGCTTCGATCCCAGCCGGGGCAGTTATGAGCAGCTTCTTGAGCTGTTCTGGAATCTGCACGATCCGACGACGCCGAACCGTCAGGGGCCGGACGTGGGCACGCAGTATCGTTCCGCCATCTTCTTTCATAGTCCGGAGCAGGAGGCAGCGGCGAAGGCCTCGAAGGAGCGGCTTGAGGAGTCCGGGCGGTATAAGGGTCCTGTCGTGACTCAGATCGTGCCCGCGGGCGATTTCTACCCGGCTGAGGACTATCACCAGCAGTATCTGGAGAAGCGCGGGCTGGCTTCGTGCCACATCAACCTGAAGTCCGACCGGTGATGGTCAGGCGGCGCACGCCCTGGATGGGCGCATCGACCAGCATGTACCGCGACTCCTCGATGGTTTCCTCCTGGAACTCCAGGATCTGGTCGTCGAGGCGGGCCTTGGACGTTTGCCAGCCTTTGGGCAGGAGCAGGCGGAACTGGACGGCGTTGCCGGTTCCCGCGAAGGTCAGCTCGATCTGATCCTGGCTGGCGGCGTAGCGATAGGCGAAGTAGGCGTCGGAGGCTGGGAAGTGGGCGGTGACGAAGGCGTTGCCGACGCCGGCGGCGGGCCATCGCGGGCAGCAGACGACGCGATCAAAGAGCTTGCCGTCGGAACGGACGCCGGCGAGACCTTCGATGACGGCCTGGGTCCACGGCTGCATTCCCCAGCCGTCGTAGTTGGTCTGGCTCGTCGAGGTGATGCCTGCATTGCCTTCGCTGTCGTACCAGGTGAAGACGGCGCCGTGGTCGCGTTTGACGGCGCCGTGGAAGTCCATCAGCAGCGTGATCGCGGTGTCTTCCATACCGTGCTCGAAGGCCGCGCGGCACAGTTCGCCACCGACCCAGGGGAAGAGTCCGCCGTTGGCGTAGACTCCGGGTCCGAAGGTGGTCTCGGTGGGATAGCCCGGCTGGACCGACCACCACGGGTAGCGGTGGCCGGTCTGCTTCCAGCGCCGCAGGTATTCGCGGATGATCGCGACCGCCTGCTGGTGATCGGCGAAGCCGCGGGTGATGGCCCATGAGTTGCTCATGACGAGTTGATCGTCTTCGTTGAAGGTTCCGTGGTCCACCTCGTCGAGGTGGATGTGATGGCGGTACTTGGTTCCATCCCAGAACACGCGGTTACCGGTCCGGCGGTAGTGTTCCTGGCGGCTTCGCCAGAAGATCGCTCGCTGGGGGTTTCCGGTGGCTTCGAAGAGGAGGGCGAGCAGTCCGCAGGCTTCGAACATCGAGGAGGCGTCTCCCTGGCTCACGACGAAGCGGCTGTTCTCGTTGATGAAGCAGCTCGTGTCGCCGAGTTGGTAGTCCCACTCGTCCATGGTGTGCGGACGTTTGACCAAGCCGTGTTGTTTGTCGAACATCTGGGGATCGGTGGTGACGTACTCCATGCCGGCTTCCATCTTGGGCAGCAGGCTGCGGACCCAGGCGTCGTCGCCGTGGGCGACCCAGCCCTTGTAGAGCGTGGAGATCATGCCGGACTCGAGGTCGGCCATCATGGATCGGATTTTGGACTGGCCCTCCCAGCCGGTATGGGAGTCGCCGTAGACGTGGTCCGGCAGGCAGCCGCTGGGCCACTGGTGATCGTAGATGGCTTCGAAGACGGTCTTCATGTCAGTGATGAAGTAGCGCAGGGCCGGAATTGCGAAGGCTGGACAGGCGAGGTTGTCCCACGTGTTGTCGCCGCACTTGATGTAGGTGATCGGTTTGCCGTCCACCTGCACGACGTCGACGGCGAGCTTGAGCCCTTCTTCAAGGAATCGCAGCGTTTCATCGACTCGCGGATCGTCCGACTCGATCGTCGTGCGGGCTTCGACGCGGAAGCAGCCGTAGCGTTCGTACGGATGGCCGTTTGGCAGGACGGTCCGGGCCACGACGTAATGCACGCCAAGCATCCCTGCCGGCTGCACGGAGATGTCGGCCCGACCCGGTTGCGAGTCCACCGTGGTCCGGAAGTACGGCTGATGTTCGCCGTCGAGGAGTTCGAACTCGACGGGCTGTCCGTTGAGCCCTTCGCAGACGAACTGGACCGCGACCTGGTCCAGCGGCCGAGAGATTTTCGGGGTCGTCCAGATCACGCCTGCTTCTTCCAGTCGCATGGTTCTGCTCCCATTCGATTCGCACTTGCCGTCCAACCGCGTTGTCGGAATGCCTCAGAATACCGTCGGCGTTCGTGAATGCAATCCCGTGCCGTGCAAAAACCGCTGTCGCCTCCGATGTCGGGCCACTATAATCGGTTTGGAACGGAGATTTGGGGAGGCATGCGATGTTCTACCTCTGGGCGGTCCTGCTCGTTGTGGCCAACACGGTCTCGCTGGGTCTTGGGCTGTTGGGCATTCCGGGGAACTGGCTGATGCTGTTGTGTACCGGGATTTTCGCCTGGGCCTACTGGGGCGATCAGCCGTTCGCCCGGGCCACGCTGATCGTGCTGCTGGCCCTGGCGCTGTTCGGTGAATTGCTGGAGTTCTTCTCCGCAGCGGTGGCCGTCCGAACCGTCGGCGGCACGCGGCGCGGGGCGGTCGGGGCCATTGTGGGCGGGATTCTGGGCGGGCTGGTCTTTACCGGGCTTATTCCGATTCCCGTTCTGGGCACGGTGATCGGGGCCTGTCTGGGGGCGTTTGCCGGGGCGTGGGTCATGGAACTCTCGGCGGGGAAAGGACTTGAGGAATCCGTGCGTGCCGGTGCGGGGGCGGGGATCGGGCATTTCATCGGGATCAACCTCAAGTTTCTGGTTGGGATCGTGATGTGGATCATCATCACCATCGCCCTCCTGTGGCCGTGAGGAAGCGGGGCTTCCTGCGTTGATGAGACTGCGTTCCAAGACGGCACGGATCACGCGGAACACGCGGGAGGACAGGATTTGGAGAGGAGGCACATTTCACAAGAAGCGGCCGCAACCGGCACCGTTGCCCAGACAGGGGCGACGGTGTCGGACCACGGCTGTGGTCAGTTGTTCACAGGCGACGTTCGCGCCTGAACTAGTAGATTTTCTTTCGGTCGCAGCCTCGCGGCTCGACTACTCGGCCTTCGGTGTCGGTTCGCGACTTGATCATCAGGCGGTCGCCGACGGCCAGGGCGCTTTCCTCGACGGTCGGGTTGGCTTCGGCGATCAGCGGGGCGTACTGGGGGTCGCCGTAGACCTTCTCGGCGATTTCGGCAAAGCTGTTGTCGGTCGCCTTGACCTGGTAGTACCAGACGATCTGGGCGGCCTCGCCGTCGGCTGTCTGGTCTTGGGCGTTGCACCCGTAGAGGCCGAACACCAGGGCCAGGCAGGTCATCGTCATGATTGTCTTGTAGAGCATGGCATTCTCCTTTTGCAGAACTTGGGACCCCTGACAGGCAATGTCAATTCTCCTACAGAGATACCATGGGCGAGGTCGCTAATCAAGTGTTTGTAGGGATGATAATGGTCAACTCCACCGGTATAGGGTGCGTTGCCCAATCCACTGGACATGCCAGCCCGAAGGTACCGATAAAAACAAAGGCCTATCCTAGGCCAATCGCTTATTATTAATATAGATTATCATAAATAACACTTAATGTCAGATTTGGAGCATTCATGGACCCCCACGACCTGACCCGCTACCATCTGGCCAATCCGGAGATCATCAAAGGCATCACCAGCGGGAAGGCCGCCGGGGTCATGGAGTTGGCGCAGCATTCGGCGGCGGCTGCGCTGTGCGACCTTGGGTTGACCGAACTGGCGTGCAGCAATATTCAGTCGGGGATCAAGCGGCTGGAAGAGGCTCGGAACCTCGCGCCGACCAGCCAGTTGGCGTTTCACAACCTCGTGGCGGCCCTGTTGGCCCATCGATTGCTCCGGGGCAACAATCACGGCAGCATCTGTCAGTTTCTTCGTGCGCATTGGAACGAAGTCTCGTGGGCCAGGCAGTACGGCCGGCTGCTGCTGCTGCCGTCATTCCTGAACATCCAGTTCGTGGGCGGGCAGTGCAATCTGAGGTGCCGGATGTGCCTCGGGGCGCACCGCGAAGGCCGGGCTGGGCGTCTCGAACACCTGAATATAGAGGATTTCCGCAGGATGCTCCAGGCGGCTCCGACCATCAACGGCGTCACCCTCAGCGCCGGCGACAGCGATCCCCTCCTGCATCCGGAGTTCGAGCGGATCGTCGAGGTCGCCCGCGAATTTGGGGTCACGCTCGACATGTTCACCAACGGGCAGGCCCTGACGGAGGCCAAGTGCCGTTCGATACTCGAATCGAAGATCGTACCGATGATGAATTTCTCGATCGACGCGGCCACGGCTGAGACCTACCGGCGGATTCGCGGCGGGAGCTTTGAGCGGGTCATGGGCCACATCGAGCGCCTCGTGGCGATGAAGCAGGAGATGGGGCTGAGCGAGCCTCGCATTTCGATGTCATTCGTGGCGATGGCCGACAACATCGAGGAGCTGCCCGCATTCGTGGAGATGGCGGTGCGATTGGGGGCCCTGCGGGTCTACGTTGAGGATCTGATCGGCTGGGATGATAAACCGAGCGACAACCATCCCGCCACCGATCATCCGCGTTGCGTGGAACTGCTCGACGAGGCGCGGGCGGTCGCGGCGCGGCACAAGCTGTGGTTCCAGCTTCCTCAGCGGCTGGCCGACCTGCGGCGCGAGGGTTCCATCGCTGGCGAAACCAAGCCGACGCTCGCCTGCTGCGGATGGCTCAACGGCGTGTGGGTGCAGATGGACGGCGAGATGCGGCCGTGCTGCCTGGTCGGCCATCCAGCCGACATGGGCAACATCAAGGACGGCCCGCTCCAGAGCAACCCCAAATTCCTCAAGGTCAAAAGCCTGTTGCTTTCCGGCAAGGTGTTCCAGCAGTGTCTGGGCCACCGGATGTGTGCGTACGTTCAGCAGCAGAAGGCCGCCGGCATTCCGCTGCGGACCATCACCCGCGAGGAGCTGGGCGAGTTGTGGATTGAGCCCGACGCCTCGGCCGCCTCGGAACAGACCTCCGACACGGCGGACTCGGCCAGCCTCGCTGAGACGACTGCGTAGACGCACAGCCCCATTCGTCGCCACTGGCATTCCGCAGCGGAGCAGGAAACCCGCGATCGCGACAGGGCTGGTGCGTCCGGAAGACGCAATTCACTTCATCAACAGCAGGCTCAGGGACATGACGAGCATTCCGCCGATCAGGCCGAGGAGGCTGTCGTGGCCTTTGCCGTAGGCTCGGCTGGTGGGCAGGAGCTCGTCGAGGCTGATGTAGACCATGATACCGGCGACACCGCCGAAGAGGATACCCATCAATTGGGGCGGGACGGCGCCTCCGCCGATGGCGAGGCGTAGCAGGCCATAGGCCACCATCGCGCCGACGGGCTCGGCCATGCCGCTGAGCAGCGAGTAGACGAAGGCGCGGCGTCGTTTGCCGGTGGCGTAGTAGATGGGGACCGAGACGCTGATGCCTTCGGGAATGTTGTGCAGGGCGACGGCGATGGCGATGGCGAGTCCGACGCTGGGGTCCTGCAGGGCGGCGAGGAAGGTGGCGAGACCCTCGGGGAGGTTGTGGATGGCGATGGCCAGGGCGGTGAAGAGCCCCATTCGCATGAGCTTGTGGTTGTGTACCTGGAGGTGGGCGGCGTCGGGACGGCTTGCGGGCAGCGCCGGGTTTCGCGGAAAGGGCAGGGCCTCGGTGGGCTCCTGAAGCGTGGCCATCTCGCCCTTGGGATGGATCTCGTGCGGGTTTTCAGCGCTGGGGATCAGGTTGTCGATCAGGCCGATGACCACGATTCCAGCGAAGAAGGAGGCGGCGTTGACCCAGTGGCCCCAATAGTCGCCGTAGGCTTGTGTCAGGGAATCGACGCCCTTGATGAAGATCTCGACGAACGAGACGTAGAGCATCACACCGGCTGAGAAGCCCGTAGCCAGGGAGAGGAATCGGTAGTCGGTCCGTTTGGCGAAGAAGGCGATGGCGCTGCCGATTCCGGTGGCCATTCCGGCGAACGTCGTTAGTGCCAGGGCGATCCACAAATTGCTCATGGCGTGACCAGCCGCTCCAACCGAACAGCAATGGTTATCCCACGGCCACCATTATCAGTCCGGTTTGGCGGCTGTCAACGCCATCGACGGATAATCGCGATCGTGCCGGTCCGGGATCGGGCGGTCACCCGATGCGCAAGATTCCACCTATGGCGTGAACGTCTCGCTCGTGCCGCCGGCGGTTTCGACGTAGGTGGCCTGGTTCGTCTCGTAGGTATCCAGGATCGAGAAGGCTTTGTTCCCGCCCGTCACGTCGATGAGGCCCGCTGGGAACACGGTTCCTCCGACGTGGGCGGTCATCCCGCCCTGGATGAATCCGGTACCGCTGTAGCGGCCGTAGGGCAACGAGTCGGAGGGAGCGGCGAACGCGGTGATGTGGGGAACGATCTGGAGATAGAACCGGTCGGCCCCGCCGAGCAGGCCCACATAGCCGGTCCCGATGTTAAACGGCAGCTTGATGGTCAGGGCGGTTTCATCAGCCGCGTAGGCCACCGGTTCGACGACCAGCGGCATCCAGGCACCCTCGTCGTTGACCACCATGATCACGAGGCGATCCAGGACGGAGAGGTGCTCGCCGACGACGGTGATGGTCTGTCCGGCGTTGGCTGAGGGATAGGCGGCGTCTGTGGGCGTGCCTTCGATGGCGACGGCGGTGATGCCGGTCATTCGCGCCGGGCCGGCGGTCGATCCGCCCGGGGTCACCACCCAGTACGGAACCGTCCCGTCCAGCGGTTCGCGAACGTAGAGGGTCGTGTTATCGCCCTGGACCTCGATTTCATCGCCGGTGGCCAGTCCGGTGTCGGTGGTCGAGCAGGCCTGCTCTCCGAAATACACCGCGGTCTGGCCTTCGATGAAGCCCAGTCCGGTCATCTTGACGTGGATGCCCTCGCCCGCCACCAGGACGTTGTCGGAGACGCCGTAGTTGACGCCCGTGATCCGCGGCACCACCTGCAGCAGGTACTTCTCCTGGCTGTCGAGCAACGAGAACTGGCCGGTGTCGGCCTCTTTGGGCACGCGGACGGTCAACGACTTTCCATCCGCCGCCACCGACGAGGGCACGATCACCTCGAGCCAATGCTGGCCGTACTGATCGATCGACGGGAAGAGGATGCGCGCGTCGTCGTTGAAACCGCTTCCGTAGAGGGTGATCACCTGATCCGGGTTGGCCGACGCCTCGTTCGGGTCGGTCGGCGAGCCCTTGGTCGCGACGGCTGAGACGGAAGTGAATCGGCCCGTCCGGGTGGATCGGCCGCCGCTGGTGACCACCTCGTAAGGCAGCGTACCGCCCTGTGGGACGCTGACCACAAGTTTGGCGTTGGAGGTCTGCACGTCGATGCCGTCGTCGGTCTCGACGCCGCCGTCGACGATCTTGGTGGCGTCGGAGCCGAATCGCACGGAGGTGGCGCCCTCGATGAACCCGCCGCCGCTGATCGTCACCTGCTGGCCCGGGGTACCTCCGGAGATGCCGGTGACGTTCGGGACGATCTGGAGCAGGCAGCCGGTCCGAGCGTACAGCAGACTCACTTGGCCCGTGTACGCGTCGCCGGGCACGATGACCGTCAGCGACTGGCCGCTGTCGGCGACACTGGCGGGGATGACCGTTCGGACCAGCGGATAGCCTTCGATGTCGATGCACGGGAAGGTGACCCGCGTTTCGTCGTTGAAGTCCACTCCGGTCACGGTGATGACCTGCTTGGTGTTGGCTGAGGCCTGGTTCGGATCGGTCGGCGTGCCGTGAATGCACGCGGCGGTCAGGCCGATTGACTGGCCCGACTTGCTCGACCGGCCGCCGGCGGTGATGACTTCGTACGGCAGCGTGCCGTTGGCTGGCACGTTGACGATCACCTTGGTGTTGGTCGTCTGGACGTCGATGCCGTCGTCGGCCTGTTTGCCGCCGTCCTGGATCATTACTGAATCGGACCCGAAGCGCACGGCGGTGCCGCCCTCGACAAACCCGGAGCCGGAGATCGTCACCTGCTGGCCCGGCGTGCCTCCGGCGATCGCGGTCACCGTCGGCACGACCTGGAGCGTGGCGCCGTCACGTCCGGAGAGCAGGCCGAGTTTGCCGGTCTTGGCGTTGGCGGGCACCATGACGGTAAGGCTCAGGCCGTCTTCGGCCACGCTGGCTGGGGCGACCGTGGCCACGGATTCGGCTCCGGCGTCGTTGATGATGTGGAAATTCACCTTGGTATTGACGTCGAACCCCGTGCCGGTCAGGGTGATGACCTGTTTGGCGTTGGCAGAGGCGGTGTTGGGGTCGGTCGGTTCGCCGAACTGGGCCGTCGCCGACGTTCCGGTCAGATCGCCGGAGCGTCCGGTGCGTCCACCGGCGGTGATGACTTCGTAGGGCAAAGCGCCGCTGCTGGGGACCGTGACCAGGACTTTGCTGTTTCCGCCCTGGACGTCGATTCCGTCATCGGCGGCTGTGCCGCCGTCGGCAACGGTCACGTCGTCGGCGCCGAACCGGACGGTGGTCGCGCCCTCGACGAAGCCCAGCCCGCTGATCGTGGCCACCATGCCGGGCGTACCGCCGGCGATGCCGGTGATCTTCGGGACGATCTGCAGGTACACCGACGCCTGGTTCGGCAGCGTCACGTAGCCGGTCACGGCTGTGGTCGGCACGACGACCGTGCCGCTGCCGCCGTCCTCGGCCACCGAGGCCAGGGCGACCTGCACCTGGGCGGGTTGACCGGCATCGTCAATTTTCGGAAATGTGACCTTGCTCGTCGACTCGAACCCCGATCCGCTGATCGTGATGGTCTGGCCCGGGTTGGCCGAGGGTTCGCTGTCGTCGGCGGGAAGCCCGGTCTGGGCCAAAGCGGTGATGGACCCGACGCCCAGCGGGTTGCCGCTGGTGTCGGTGGGATTGACCGTCACGTTCATGTCGCCCGCCGGTTCGCTGGCCAGGCTCAAGGTGACGCAGCACTTGCCCGAGAAGCCCAACTCATGCTGGATGATCTGGCCCGGGCTCAGCGGCTGTTCCGGCTCGTCGTTGATCTGGATCGTGCAGGTCAGTCCGCTGAGGAAGTCGAACTTCAGACGCACCGTCTGGCCGGCGAAATCGGTGTAGCTGAGGCAGTAGACGTCGTCCAGGCGGAACGTGTAGGACTGGCCATCCGCCATGGCAAACGCTGTGTCGCACGTGGTGTACGTGCCCGGCAGGACGATCGAGTTCGGATCCAGGTTCGGATCGACCGGGCCCGAGTCGCAGCCCGGCAGAGCGAGCGATAGAGCGGCTGCAAAACAGACAAAACAGTAATAATACTTATTACTCATCATTAGCGTCCTTTCCAGGCCCGGCTGCACAGTCCCGCAGATGTAATTATGTAAAACACACGCAGCCAAAGGTGCGGCGCGGAGACAAAGCGCTCCAAATCTCCCCTGCGCCTATCGACAAACCGCCGCTCTGGGATGAAAGCGGCTGCCTGACACGTCCAGCATGTTACACGAGGCCGCCGGACAATCGCGGACGGGCCCTAAGATAATGGATGACATATTCACACTGTAACTTGTGTGTGCTCAGAAGAACTTCACCGGGGGTCTTCTTAAGCCGCGTCAAGCGAATCGTCTTGAAGCTCTCGGGCGAGTACAAGACAATGTGATACCTGTTGACCCAATAGGTTCTTGGGTCGTCACAGACAGGTATGCACATGAAGGCAGCCGAAGCGCGGTGACCACGGCGCTGGGGGTGATGCTATGGCGAAGAAGCAGATCGATCCGGGCCTCGACCAGGTCAAGGAGATGCTCGACGTGGCGATACTGCAGCCGACGGCGACGGCGGCTGAGGTCGAGCGGGTGGCCCAAGTCGTCCGCGACGAGCTCTACGGCTTCCTGTGCGTCAACGCCTGCCACGTTCGACGGGCGGCCCAGTGTCTCGTGGGGGCCAAGGGCAAGGTGATCGCGTGCGTCGCGTTTCCGTTCGGGGCGACGGCCACGGAGACGAAGGTCTTCGAGACCCAGCGGGCGCTGGCCGACGGGGCTGAGGAAATCGACATGGTGATGAACCTCGGGGCGTTTCTCGGCGGCGAGAAGAAACGGGCGATGGAGGATATCCGCGAGGTCGTCGCCGCGGCTGATGGCAAGGTGGTCAAGGTCATCATCGAGACGGCCTACCTGAGCACGGACCAGAAGGTGGACGCGGCGAAGATCGTTCAGGAGGCCGGCGCGGCGTTCGTCAAGACGTGTACGGGTTTCTCGCCCGACGCTGCAGCCCTGTATGAGGACGTCCGTTTGCTCCGCCAGACCGTCGGCCCCAAGATGGGCGTCAAGGCCTCCGGCCGCATCCGCAACTATCTGCGGTTCATCAGCATGGTCGAAGCCGGCGCCAATCGCATCGGCCTCGGCTGGCAGCAGGCCCAGGAGATCGTCAAAGGCTGGCACGAAGCCCACGGGTGAAGGCCATCGCCTCGCCAAATCCACATAGGTGTCACGGCCACAGCAGAGTCGGCGCTCCGACCGTCCAGGCTCAGGCGCCGGTAACGGTGCTCTTGTGGACCTGGTAGCCCAGAGCATCGAGCGCCCGCAGGAGAACATCCTCGAACTGCCGGGCATGGTCGGCAGGCAACGGGCCGATGGCCTTAAGGGCGCCTTGGCACTCGGCGAATTGGGTCCGGCCCCGCGACTCGTACTGCTGCCGGGAGATCGGGATCATCCAGACCGAGGCCTGGCCGTCCAGGCTCCCGCTATGGA
>JAAYCJ010000105.1 GCA_012729815.1 Phycisphaerae bacterium
CGCGACGCCCAGGTTCTGATCAACGGACAGAGGGCCCGGGTGGATGGGCGGACGGCCCGTCTGGACAGTGACGAGATGGCCCTCGAGCTGACCGTGCAGCCGGCCTTCGTGCTGGTTCCCAATGCCCGCACGACCTTGCAGGTGACCGGCGGCGGCCGGACATTCGCACTGACCCCGAACCTCGCGACCGGGCGCGCCGCGGTGGGCATCGGCGCGGTCAATACCGGCATCCTGGGTGATCGGCAGACGGGGCGTCTGGCCTCCCTGGCGTCCGGCCAGGCCAACGCGCTGACCTCGGGCAACCTTCACAGCAGCCAGAGCATCGTGGAGTCGGCGATCCGCGAGGTCGCCTCGCTCCGCGGACGGCTGGGGGCCTTCCAGAGATACACGGTCGAAAGCGCCCTGCGCAGCCAGCAGGTGGCGCTGGAGAACATCAGCGCCGCTGAATCGGCGATCCGCGACGTGGACTTCGCCGTCGAGACCGCCCATCTGGCCCGGTCGGACATCCTGGTCCAGTCCGCCTCGCGGGTGCTCCGGACCGCCAATGCTCTGCCTCAGATCATCCTCCAACTCCTGGCCCCCTAGCGAATTTGCGGCTTGACCTTACCGAAACGCCCCCTACAATGGTCCCAGTTTGTCCGGAGACGCTGCCAAAGGACGGCTGATGCCTCAGATGATTGGCACTTCAAACATCGAGGTTCCTGCCACGACCGGCCGGGGCGTTGCCGGTTGCGCGAGATTCAGATCGATCCCTATCCCTATGATTTTCAGCGGGCCCCGGACGACTGGCCGCCCCAAACAAAGGAGTAACAGATGCGCATGTTAACGTGTCTTTTGGAGGTAGTGGTGATGATGGCCATCTCAGCCCCGGTGTTGGGCCAGTGCACGGGTTGTCCGCTGCGGTGCGACGTCAAGGACGAGTTCGGCGAGAACTTCTTCCTTCGCGACGGCGACGTGTACATGATCTACGGCGACAGCATCACCGACGGCAGCATCTACGCCCGGACGCTCGAGAACTACGTGCTGACGCGGTTTCCCGACTGGCGCGTCACGTTCTACAACCACGGCTGGGGCGGCGACGTGGCCAGCAACCTGGCCCGTGTCGAGCGGGACGTGCTGCCGTTCGCTCCGACCGTCTTCACCGAGGCGATGGGCATGAACGACGCGAGCTACACCATCCCCAGCGAAGGTCCGCTGCAGCGGTATCTCGAAGCCTACCGGCAGATGATCCCGATGCTGCGGCAGGCCAATCCGGACGTGCGGATCGCCCTCGTCTCAGCGATCCCGTACGAGAACATGGCCGGCAGCGGCCGGGCCGACGGCGCCTACGCCCAGACCCTGGGCATGCTCGCCCGCTACAAGGAGCAGCTCGCCCGCACGCTGGGCGTGGAGTTCATCGACCTGTTCACCGGCTACGGCGAGAAGATGGGGCTGGGCAAGGTCATTTATCCGGACTTCGTTCTCAGCGGCGACGGTATCCATCCTGGCCCGGCCGGTCAGACCATGATCGCCCAGGTGATCCTGGAGGGCATGAACGCCCCGGCGCTGGTCTCGTGTCTGAAGCTCGACGTGACCGGCGATCAGGCGAAGGTCGCCGACGCGGTCCGCTGCCAGGCCAAGGACATCGCGGTTACGGACGGCGTGGTGAGTTTCGGCCGGTTGGCCCGGTCGCTGCCGTGTCCGGTCGAGCAGGTCAATCCGACGATCAAGCGGTTTCTCGACGCGGTGGAGTTCTCGGAGGAGATCAACCGCGATATGCTGTTCGTCCGCGGATTGGCGGCTCCGGCGTACGAATTGAAGATTGATGACGTGTCGATCGGCGTTTACTCCGCCGACGAGCTGGCGATCGGGGTCAACGTGGCCAAGCCGATGACCGGGCCGATCTGGGACCAGGCGATGCAGGTGGCCGCCGCCACCATCGAGCGGTTCAGCGCCCACCGGGCCCGCTGGCGAGACATCTGGGCCAATGGCGGCGGCGTCGGCGGGCAGTATAACGAGGCGACCCAGGCCCAGCTCGACGAACTGAAAAAACAGGTGCAGGCCGCGATCGAGAAACAGCACCAGGTCAATCAGCCGAAGTGGTATCGCTTTACATTGACGCCGACGGAGGCCAAAGGCTTGGAGATTCCCGACCCGGTCACGTTCGGCCAATTGGGCATCGAGACCGGTCCGCCCCGGCTGGCCCCCGCCGAATGGGCGGATAAATCGGTCAAGCCGATCGATCTGCGGCCGGTGGTCAACCGCGGCTTCGCCGACGAAAACGAATTCGACGGCCAGGGCGGCTGGTCGGACCAGGGCGCGAGCAACGACCTGTATTCCTTCCCAATCGGCCGGCAGGTGCTGGCCGGTGTGCCTTTCGACATCCTCGACCCAGCCGCCAATGACGGCAAGTCCATGCTGGTGCTCTCGAAGCGGGAGGACCAGAAGAACGTCGCGAGCGAGGCGACGATCCCGGTGAACGGCCAGGCGAAGATGCTGGCATTTCTGCATGTCGGGGCGTGGATCGGAGGCAGCGAGACTCCGGTGCGGGTCCGGATCAACTACGCCGACGGCATGGCGACCGAGACGACCTTCGCGCCGGGCTATCACCTGACCGACTGGTGGCAGGCTTCGTCCGGACTGGCGATGGGCGTGAAGGCTTGGGAAGGCCGCAACCGCAGCACGACGATCGGCGCCTATTACACGCTGGTCGCCAATCCGTTGCCGGAAAAGGTCATCGAGTCGATCGGCATGAAAATGGAAGGAAACGAGTGGGTTTACGGCCTGATCGCCGTTACGGCGCTACAGGAGTAAAACAAGGAGCATGGACATGGCGGAGCAGGTGCGATTTGAGCCGGCGGGACGCGACGCGGCGGGCGAGCCCTTCCGGCCATGCCGGAGGATGATCGTCGGCCCCTGGTGCAATCAGCCTGAGGAGTACGAAGGCTACAACGGCTTTGTCGGATGGGCGGGCCTGACCATCCTGCGTAGCGGGCGCTGGCTGTGCACGTTCAGTTCCGGCTACTGGCACGCCAGCATGCCGCTGACCGAGGAGGTGCTGGCCGATGAAAAGTGCCGGAAGCTGTTCGAGTACTACCAGACCCTCGGCTGCCCGTACATCCGCGCCCCGCGCGGCGGGCGGGCTCACATCATGCACTCGGACGACCGCGGCCGGACCTGGTCCAAGCCGGAAACGCTGATCGACACCGATCTGGACGACCGCCATCCGACGATCCTGGAGCTCGACGACGGCACGTGGCTGTGCATGTTCTTCCAGTACCGCCTGCCGCAATTCGGCCAGGCCTGCTGGATCCGCTCGCAGGATCAGGGCAAGACCTGGACCGCTCCGGTGACTCCGCCCGGCGGGCAACCCGGCGGCTTTGGCGCCGGTCCGACCATCCAGCTTCGCGACGGAAGCGTGGTCTGGGTGGCCGAGGGGATTCACGACGACGTCGCCTACCCTCAGATTGGGGTCTATCGTTCGACCGATCGCGGGCGCAGCTTCGAGTTGGCCTCGGTTCTCCGCGCCGATCACGAACTCAACGAGCCCAGCGTGGTCGAGATGCCCTCCGGGCGGCTGGCCGTGATCACCCGTCGCCAGGGCGACCTGTGGTTTTCGGATGACGGGGGGCGAACCTGGACGCCGCCGCAAACCTTCGGCGTTGAGCTGTTCGATCCGCACCTGCTGATGCTGCCTAACGGCGTGCTGGCCTGCTTCCACGGGTCGTATCCCAACGGCGGTATTCGAGTGATCCTCAGCGGCGACGAGGGCCGCACCTGGCACGGTCCGACCGAGACCTTCGGGTACGGCGTCGATCTGAGCGTCTACGGCTACTGCCATCCGGTCCTGCTGGACGACGGCACTGTGTTGCTGGTGTACCTGCATAGCGGCGGGCACCACACCGCCGACGCCCGGACGGAGGCCCTGTGGCTCTTGCGGGTGGCCGTCAGCGATACAGCCGACGGGATCGAAATCCTGCCCGCGCCCGGTTCGCCCGCCGAACGAAAGGCGTCGCTCTCGCACTTGGAGAGCCAGCGGACCGAAGGCGGCGATCCGGCACTCGGAGAGCTGTGAGACGCCACCGCACCTTCTACCTGGAGATTCCTCTTGTCGACACAGATCACTTTCCAGACTGTCGGCGACGATCCGCAAGGCAACCGACACCGCCTTTGCCGGCGGATGCTGGTGGGGCCCTGGTGCAATCAGCCGGAGCAGTACGAAGGCTACAATGGCTTTGTCGGCTGGGCCGGGACCACCCGCCTGCGCAGCGGGCGATGGATCGTCACGTTCTCGTCCGGTTATTGGCACGGCAGCCCGCCGTGGACCGACGACATTCGCCGCGACGAAGCCTGCCGCAAGGAGTTCGAGCACTATCAGAGTCTCGGCTGCATGGACATCCGTTGCCCGCGCGGCGGACGAGCCCATCAGATCGTCTCGGACGACGAGGGCAAGACCTGGTCGATGCCGCGGACGCTGATCGATACGGACATGGACGACCGCCACCCGACGATTTTGGAACTCGACGACGGGTCGCTGCTGGCCACGTGGATGGCCCAGCGGCTGCCGCGGGTCAGCATCGCCCAGGCGATGCGCAGCGAGGACGGCGGCCGGACCTGGTCCGAGCCGGTGCGGGTCGGCGAGACGATGCTCGGTTTCGGCAACGGCTCAGCCATCCAGTTGCGCGACGGCACGGTGGTTCTGGCCGCCGAAGGGCCGCTGGACCCGGGCCTGGAGCATAACGTGATCGGCGTCTTTCGCTCCACCGATCGCGGACGAACCTTCGGCCTGGCGGCGGTGATCGCAGCCGACCATGAACTCAACGAGCCGAGCGTGGCCGAATTGCCCGACGGCCGGTTGGTCCTGATCGCCCGTCAGCAGGGCGACCTGAGCTTCTCCGACGACGGCGGCTGCTCGTGGACCGCACCGGTCGCCCTGAACGTCAAGATGTCGGACCCGCACCTGTTGATGCTGCCCAACGGCGTGCTCGCGTGCTTCCACGGGGCCTGGGACAAGGGGGGGGTGGCGGCGATCCTCAGCCCGGACGGCGGACGCACATGGCGCGGACCGCAGGAACGGTTCGGCTATTGGGTCGATCCCAGCATCTACGGCTATTGCCATCCGATGCTGCTGCCGGACGGGACGGTCTACGTGGTCTATCAGCACAACGGCGGCGTGAAAGCCCACGACGCCAGAACCCAAGCCGTCTGGGGGCTTCGTCTTTGCGTGAGCGATCGGGCCGATGGCATCGAGATACTGCCCGCGCCCGGCTCACCGGCTGAACGCGGAATCGCCATCGATCCGACCGCCGTCGTGGAAAGCCGTGCATCGGAACTGGAACTGGGCGATCAAGTCTGATCGGGAGGCGACCATGGATTCCTGCCGTTATGAGCCGATAATTCCGGGCCGCTGCGAGCACCGCGATGGCCTTGATATCCACGTCAGTCACCTGCGAACCGTCCTGCGCGGGTCGATGTTCCCTTCGTTGGCCTGTTTCACCGACGGATCGGTGGTCCTGGGGGCCGCTTCGGATGAGGAGCACAGCCCGCGGGTCAGTATCCGGTCCGAAAACGGCGGCCAAACCTGGCGGCCGATCGGCGGACTTCGTCCGGACTTCAGCGATCACAATATCATTGAACTCGGCGACGGATTTTGTACGTCGATCTGGTATGAGACCAAGCCGCTGGCGGACCGGCCCGGGTGGTATGCGACCAGACGCTGGGAGTCCGATGACCAGTGGCGCACCGTCCGCGGACCGCTGGACGACGGTACGCTCTGGCTGCCGCCCGATGACTTCGACCCGTCCAAGGCGCAGTGGTTCCACGGCAACACCGTCGAGATGCCCAGCGGCGAGTTGATCGCCGTCATGCAGGGGGTGGAAAAACACGGTCAGGGCATCTATCCGTTCCATGTCTACCTGAGCCGCTCCGAGGACCGCGGCCGGACGTGGCGGTTCCTCTCGCACGTCGCCTCGCTGGCCACCATCGACGATCCCGACGGTGTCCTGCAGGGTCCGTGGCGGCTGCACGGGCCCTGCGAGCCGTGCCTGGTTCGCCTCGATGGCGACCGGCTGATGTGCGTGGCACGGCTGGTCAACGACGACCAGGGCGCGCCGATCGGTCCAGCCGAGGACACCTACCACGACCTGGCCTGGTGCGTCCGCGGCGACGAAATTCATCCCGGCGTCATGAGATTGGACCCCGCAAAGTACTATGCCCCGGGTCAGCCCAGCGTGCCGCTGATCATCTCCTGGTCGGATGACGCCGGACGAACCTGGAGCCGGCCGACGCTGATGGAGCAGGCCCGCGGCTGCTGGCCGCGGCTGGCCCGAAGCGGCAATCTGGTCGCCCTGACGTTCGGGGCCCTGGCCTTTCCCCGGTGGGGCAACTGCGTTACCTTCACCACCGACGGTGGGCGGACCTGGACCGATCCGATCAATTTCGCCCCCTTCCTGACCACCGGCTATACCGACATCGTGACGACCGGGCCCGGCCAATTCCTCTGTGCATTCGATTGCACGCCGCCTCAGCCATGGACCCGCCACACCGCCCACTGGGTCGGCGTGGTGGACATCGAGGTGACGGCATAGGGGCTTCGTTCTTCCAGTAGTGGCAAGCATATTATGTCAAATGCTGTAGCCTCGCCATGCGCCCGGCGAAGTCGCGGCAGTGGGGCTTTTCGACGTGGAGCGGCGGGATATCGGGGTCAGGGAACTCCCTGATTCTGTGATACTTGCCTGTGATTTCTGTCACAGTGACCTTTCCACAATCTGTTAAATTTCCGGCTCACTTCTGGACGAGATGTGGAACAGGTGTTAGAATATTTACGGTTGGTTTGACAAGCGTTTCCGGTCGCGAAGACCGGGCACGGCTCGGCGGTTTGAAAAGGTACAAGGTAACGTTGTTCCGCACCGTCCGATGACCCTCCAAAGTGCGTCTGGGTGGACGATAAACCCACCTGTCGGAACGGGCGGATAGGCCAGGTCGGCTGCAACGCGATACAGGTTGCCCCCAGCCTGCCTAAGGTATAGGAAATGGACGAGTTACGTAACACGGGCGCGGCGAAGATGCATTAGCTTCGACAGGCATGTGGCCTGCGCGAAGCGTGCGCGGCACTCAGCGGTTCCGCCTTGTCGGTCGCAGTGAATTGCCGCCCCATAAGCGCAAGGTAGACAAGTGGTTACGTAAAGGTCCATCGGCCCCTCCTTTCAGATCGACCGACCCCAGAGACGCCCGGTCCGCACTGATCGCAAACGCAAACAGGCACCACGGTGCGCAGAAATCAGCGCGATCGCTGATTTACCATTGATAAATCATGTTTGGATTGCGAGGGATCAGGAATGTTGTACGCATTGTCAATCATCTTGGGTGCAGCCCTCGGCGCGGGAATCTTCTTTGTGGTCCAGTACATTTCGGGGCGGAACCTCCGCGAGATGGCCCGTCAGGAAGCCGAAGGGATTCTGGACCAGGCAAAGCAGGAAGCCCGCCAACTGCGCGAAAAAGGAGAAATCGACGCCAAAGCGGAGTACGTCAAGCGAAGCGAGCAGTTTGAGAAGGAAGCGGCGGAGAGCCGGAACGAGTTGCGGGAAGCCGAACGGCGGCTGGCCAAGCGGGAAGACAATATGGAGCGCAAGTCGGATGCCCTGACCACCAAGGAGCGGGCGCTGGACACGACCAGCAAGCGGCTGGCCGAGCGCGAGAAGGCGATCGCGGTCAAGGAGCATCAGCTCAGCGACTCGCTGGCCCAACAGCGGGCCGAACTGCTGAAGATCGCGAGTATGACCGTGGACGAGGCCCGCGAACTGCTGCTCTCGCGGCTTGAGCGCGAAGTCGAGAAGGAGTCGTCGGAACTGATCAGCAAGCGGTTCGAGGCGGCCAAGGAAACGGCCAACGTGAAGGCTCGTGAGATCATCGTTACCGCGATCCAGCGTTACGCCGCTGAGCACACCAGCGACTCGACGGTCTCGACGGTGGATATTCCCAGTGATGAAATGAAAGGCCGAGTGATCGGCCGCGAAGGCCGGAATATCCGGGCGTTCGAGAAGGCGACGGGAGTGGACGTGATCGTCGATGATACTCCCGGAGTGGTGGTTATCAGTTCGTTCGACCCGGTCCGCCGCGAGGTGGCCCGTCGGGCGCTGGAAAAGCTGATCCAGGACGGCCGGATCCACCCCGGTCGGATCGAGGAGATTGTGGGCGAGACGGCCCACGAGGTGGACGAAGAGGTCACCGAGATCGGCAAGAAGGCGGCTCTGGAAGCCAACGTGCTGAACCTGCATCCGAAGATCTACGAACTGCTGGGCCGGCTGAACTTCCGTACCAGCTACGGCCAGAACGTCTTGCGCCACAGCATCGAGGTGGCCTACCTGTGCCAGATGATGGCCGACGAACTGGGCCTGGACGGGACGGTGGCCCGCCGGTGCGGTCTGCTGCACGATATCGGCAAGGCGGTCGATCACGAGGTCGAGGGCGGCCACCCCTACATCGGGGCCGAGCTGGCCAAGCGCTACAATGAGAAGTCCGAGGTGCTCAACGCGATTTCAGCCCACCACGGCGACGGCGAAGCGACCACGATCTACACGCCGCTGGTGGCGGCGGCCGACGCGATCAGCGCGTCGCGGCCCGGGGCCCGGCGGGAGTCGCTGGAGCGCTACGTCAAGCGTCTCGAGCAGCTTGAAGGTCTGGCGACGTCGTTCAACGGGGTCCGCCAGGCGTTCGCGATCCAGGCCGGCCGCGAGATCCGCGTGATCGTCGACGCCTCCGAGGTCGACGACCAGAACACGCTGAAGATGGCCCGCGAGATGGCCCGCAAGATTGAGGATGAGATGGAGTATCCCGGCGAGATCAAGGTGACGTTGCTGCGTGAGGTGCGTGCAACGGAATACGCCCGCTAGTATCGTAGAGGGAAACTATGCAAGGCCCTCCGGGTTTCGGCCCGGAGGGCCATTCGATGAATCTATGGAAATCAAAGTTTTATGCATTGGTGACGTGGTCGGACGCCCGGGCAGGACGCTGCTGTCGTGGGCGATTCCGGTGTTGAGGAAGGCCCGCGGCTATGACCTGGTGGTGGTCGACGCGGAGAACATCGCCGGCGGGTCCGGGCTTACTCCACAGATTTTCAACAAGCTGATTCGGTACGGGGTTGACGCGGTGACGTTGGGGGATCACTGTTACCGGCGGCAGGAGATCATCCCGCTTCTGGACGGCGACCATCGTCTGGTCCGGCCGGCCAACATGCCGCCGGGAGCGGCGGGCAAGGGGTGGAACGTTCTGACGCTGGAGAACGGGGTGAAGGTGGGCGTGGGCGTGCTGATGGGGCGGCTGTACATGAAGCCGGCGGACTGCCCGTTCCGCGCAGCCGATGAGATGGTGAGCCGCCTTCGCCGCGAGACCAACGTGATTCTGGTAGAGATGCACGCCGAGGCGACCAGCGAGAAGGTGGCGATGGGCTGGCATCTGGACGGCCGCGTCTCCGCGGTGTTCGGCACGCACACGCACGTGCCGACCGCCGACGCTGAGGTTTTGCCGGGCGGCACGGCCTATATCACCGACCTGGGGATGACCGGGCCGTACGATTCGGTGCTCGGGCGCAACAAGCGCAAGGTGATCCGCTCGCTGATCAGCGGCATGCCCAACATGTACGACATCGCCGAGGACGATTTGCGGATCGGGGCGATGTCGGTTACGATTGAGACGACGACCGGCCGGGCGACCGGCGTCGAATCGATAATCCTCCGCGAGCGGCAGTTGAAGGAGCTCGAGGCGCAGGTGGGTAAGGTCGCCACGGACGGCGACGACGATCGGGATTCGGACTAACGGCGGGAACCGGATGAGGGGCGAGATCGCATCGGGACATGACGAACGATTCCAAGGGACAGGACGATCAGCGCCAACTGACGCTGGACGCGATGCTGGCCGAGAGCCCGGCGGACAAACCCGCCAAGCCGCGCCGCCAGCGCAAGGCGAAGGCCTCCGTCGCGGCGGAGGCGCCGCCGGCCGCTGCATCGCCATCACCTCCTGCATCTGAGCCGAAGGTGCTGACGGTTTCGGACCTGACCAGACTCATCCGCGAGGCGATCGAGGCCCGCGTGCCGTCGACGGTCACGGTGGTGGGCGAGATTTCCAATTTTTCTAAGCCCGGTTCAGGCCACCTCTACTTCACGCTGAAGGACGAGCACGCCCAGATCCGCTGCGCGATGTGGCGGTCCAGCGCGATGCGGTTGAAGTTTCAGCCGGCCGACGGCCTGGCCGTGGTGGCGACCGGGCGCGTCGAGGTGTATGGGCCGCGAGGGCAGTATCAGCTTCTGCTCGAGAAGCTTCAGCCGTCGGGCATGGGCGCGCTGGAACTGGCGTTCCGCCAGCTTCGCGAGAAGCTGACCAACGAAGGCCTCTTCGACGACGAGCACAAAAAGTCGATCCCGGCGTATCCGTTTTCGATCGCCGTGGTCACCAGCCCGACGGGCGCGGCGGTGCGGGACATCCTGCGGACGCTGTCGCGGCGGTGGCCGGTGGGTCGGGTGATGATTTATCCGGTCCAGGTGCAGGGTGAGGGATCGGCCCAGCAGATCGTCGAGGCGCTGGACGCGCTGAACGCCCAGGCGGCAGTGCTGGGCGGGATCGACGTGATCATCCTGGCCCGCGGCGGCGGCAGCCTGGAGGACCTCTGGTCGTTCAACGAGGAGCCGGTGGCGCGGGCGGTGTTCCGGTCGAGAATCCCCGTGGTGGTCGGCGTCGGCCATGAGGTGGACGTGACGATCGCGGATTTGGTGGCGGACCTTCGGGCGGCGACGCCGACCGCGGCGGCTGAGTGCGTTGCTCCGGTGCTGGCTGAGGTGCGCGAGGGGCTCTCGACGGCATGGGTGAGGTTGATGCGGTTGGCGCGGGAGGACCTGGCGGGCGCCCGCGAGCGGATCGACGGTTTGGCTCGTCGCGGCATGTTCGCCCATCCGATCGTGCTGTTGGGCCGCTTCGCCCAGGAGTTGGACGAACTGTGCAATCTGATCAGCCGCCACACCGCCCGCCGGACCCACGCGGTGCGGACGGAACTGGCGGGTTACGAGATCGCCTTGAACCGCGTCCGCCCGGACGTGCTGCTGCACCGCGGGCAGGGAGAGTTGGGCCGGCTTGGGCAGCGGCTGGACCACGCGGCAAGAAATCTGTTGCGTCAGCGAAGGGAAATGGTAGAACGGCAGGAATTGCTGTTGGAGGCCTACGGGCCCGGCAAGCTGCTGCCGCGCCGACGGCGGGAGCTTTCGGAGGTTGATGCCCGGCTGCGGCTGAGCCTGTCTCGCAGCCAGGAGGGCTGCCGCCAGCGGTTCGACCACCTGGAGGCCCGGCTCAACAGTTGCGACTATCGCCAGGTGTTGCGGCGCGGCTTTTCCGTCACCCGCGACGCCGACGGCCGGATCGTCGGATCGGTCGGCCAGGTGGCTGAGGGCCAGACGATGACAACGGAATTGAAGGACGGGACGATCGCCAGCCGGATTGAGGAGGTGAGCCGACGTGACGCAGGCCGCACGGACAACGGAGGGACCGACGATCGATAATGGACCGGGCAAAGTGATCAACGCGCGGATGGAGCACGTGGAGCGCATCCACGAGCTGATTACCTATTTCGCCGAGCGCAACCGGATGCTGTTCCGTTCGCTGGAAGAGCTGTACCAGGACGTCCGCAACTTCCGGGTATACGTGGACGGGCAGGGGCGGGTGCAGGGCTGCTGCGGGCTGCAGGTGCTCTGGCGCGACATGGCGGAGGTCAAGAGCCTGGCCGTCGATCCGGATTGCCAGGGCAAGGGCATTGGGCGGGCCCTGGTGCTTCACGCGGTCGAAGAGGCGAGGGAACTGGGGCTGCCGAAGGTGTTCGCCCTGACCTATGAGCGGGAGTTTTTCCTGCGCCTTGGGTTCGTGGAGGTCAAGAAGGAGACGCTGCCGCACAAGGTGTGGACCGACTGCATCCGCTGTCCGTCGCAGAACGACTGCCGCGAGGTGCCGGTGGTGATGAACCTGCGGGACGGGCGATAGGGGCGATAAGGGGGCGGGATGGAACTGGATTACCGGATCGTTGAAGGGCAAGCAGCCGAGGAGGTGGTGCGGCGGACGGTCCGGGGCGGAGCGGGAGCCAGGGCTGATGAGGCGGTCGCGGCGTTCGAACGATTCGCCGAGCGCTACGGCTTGGATCTTTCGCGCCAGGCGGCGGCGTACGAGGGCGAGCTGATGGCGGCTTGGTGCCTGTTCCTCGGGAACCGCGGGGCCACCGGCACGGTCATGGCGCCTCAGCGGTTTGAAGGGATGCGGCGGAGCGATTACGAGACGGCGATGGTGGAACTCATCCGCCTGATCGCGCGTCAGATCGACGCGTGGGACCTGGCGATGATCCAGGCGATGGTGGGCGACGATCACTCGCAGGCGGTGCTGTTCGAGCGGGCGGGCTATCAGCGGCTGGCCGACCTGATGATTATGGAGGCGCCGGTGGCACTGGCGGAGGAGGACGTTCCGCCGATCGAGTGGCTGCCGTACGAAGAGGTCGGCGACGATCGCCTCGCATCGGCGATCTTCGAGACGTACGTCGAGAGCCGCGATTGCCCGGAACTGACGGGGTTGCGGACCGGGTCCGACGTGATCGAGGGCCATCGGTATTCGGGAGTCTTTGAGCCGCAAGGCTGGTGGCTGGCCCGATTGGAGGGCGGCGACGCGGGCGTGTTGCTGCTGAACTCGACCGAGGAGGACCCGTCGCGGCTGGAGCTGGTGTATATGGGCGTGGCCCAGCGGTTTCGCGGGCGCGGCGTGGGCAAGGCGATTCTGGCCAAGGCGATGGCGGTGTCGCGGGAGCTGGGCAAGCGGCGGATACGCCTGGCCGTCGACTCGCGGAACCGCGCCGCGATCGGGTTGTACCGGCGGTTCGGCTTTCGCCCGCACTCGCACCAGTCGGTGCTGGCGGTGCTTAACGAGGCGCGGCGCGATCGGTTGATGGCACAGGGATGACAACGGAGCGAGCGATGGCGGTGGACAGTTGTCGTATCGAGTTTCGGGTGCGCTATCCGGAGGTGGATCGGATGGGCGTGGTGCACCATTCGCAGTACGCGGTGTATTTTGAGCTGGGCCGGACCGAGCTGCTGCGGGCTCATGGCGTCAGCTATCGCGAGATGGAAGAGATGGGCAGCTTTTTTGTGGTGGCGAGTCTGGAGATTCGCTATAAGGCGCCGGCCCGCTACGACGACGTCCTGCTTCTGGAGACCCGCACCGCGCGGATGACCCGGGCCCGGATCGAGCACGACTACACGCTGTACCACAAGGATAGCGGCAGACTGCTGGCTGAGGGACACACGCTGCTGGCGTGCGTCGATGGCGACGGCAAGGTCTGCCCGATTCCGGATGCGTTTTTCGCCGCCCTTCAAGCCGAACCGCAGTTGTAGAAGACCGACCTCCCGCGGAGGCGCGGAGACGCGGAGGGGGAGGAGAATTCAGTGGTCAGAACTCGGAATGAAGAGGGAAGCGGCGGGTGAACTTGCTCCGCCTTCGGCGGATCAGAATCCCCGTTCCTACACGACTCTGATCCCTATGCCCTCACCAAGCATCTTGGCCTCATCTTCGTGCCAGAGACCTGATATTGAAATCTCCACAGTAAAGGCTCTAG
>JAAYCJ010000106.1 GCA_012729815.1 Phycisphaerae bacterium
GCGGGTGGCGATCGATCCGGCGCGATCGACCCGCGGCGCGATCGAGCCGACGTTGGCGGAAATGCCGGACGGGCGCATCCTGATGGTCCTTCGCGGCAGCAACGACGTGAAGCCCGAGTTGCCCGGGTACAAGTGGTGCAGCGTGTCGCAGGACGGCGGGCGCTCGTGGAGTCCTGCCGAGCCGTGGACCTACACCGACGGCGGGAACTTTTTTTCGCCCAGCGCGTGTTCGCAACTGCTGGCGCACTCCAGCGGCCGGTACTTCTGGCTTGGCAACATCAGCGAAGAGAATCCGCAGGGCAACCTGCCGCGCTACCCTATGGTGTTCGGCGAGGTCGATCCGCGGTCGATGCGGCTGGTGCGCGAGAGCGTAACCGTGGTCGACGACCGCATGCCGGACGAGCATCCTCGGACGATGCTCTCAAACTTCATGGCGGAGGAGGATCGCGAGAGCGGCGAGATTTTGCTCTACATGTCGCGCCCATTCACGCGTTCGGAGAAGGACTGGACCTCCGACGCCTACCTATACCGCATTGAGATCTGACGCGTCACGGAACGCCGCCGATACGCGATTCAATTCCCGTTTCACCGGCCCGGCCGTGGGTTTATACTTCCGGGAGGGGACTTTGCGCCGCCGGTGGGAGGACGATCATGGAACTGACCTGGAAGAAGTGGTTTGTTTTTCTGCTGATTGCCGCCGTCGCCCTGATCGGGGCCCAGTTTTACGCTGAGAGCCGGCTGGTCCGGCTGATCTACGGCCCGCCGCATCCGCTCGTCGAGATGGAAGGGATCTCGGGTTTCCGGGAGGCGGTGCGGCGCGGGCAGCTCGACGAGTACGTGCCGCTGGCTCTGATCGACCGCGTCCAGGCCCCCTGGCCGGACCTCGAGGTGTTCGGCGAGGCGGGCCTTGGCGAGTTCGACCCGGATCGGCCGGCGACTCAGGACGCTGAGACGATCATGGGCTTGGCCCTGCTCGGGCCGCCCGCCGATCGGCAGTTTCGCGAGCGTCTGGGTGGCGGCAGCGACGTCGCGGCGTTTGCGGACTATGGTGAAGCTTGGTTTCGGTGGTTCCTTCGTCTGTCGGATCTGGCGATCGGCTGGGCCGATGACGAGACGAAACCGAAGCTCAGGCGGGTGGTTCTGGCGGTGATGGCGGGGATGCCGGAGGCGATGATGGGCGAGCACCTGGTCTCAACCCAGCCGACCGCCACGGCCCCGCAGACTCAACCGTCGGTTCGTCAGCGATTTCTCGATCATCTGGTTTCGCAGGCGGAAGTTCTTGCCCCCCAAAGCGCTCTGCTGGCCTACCTGAGGGCCGATCAGCTCCTGACCGGTGCGGTGGCCGGCAAGCCCGCCGTCGCCGAGCCGGCCCCGGTTCGCCCGACCGAACAGATGGAACGGCTCTACGGACTTGCTCCGCAGGTTGACCCGGTACAGGTTGCGCGGCGGATCGACGAGGTGTTAGGGCAGATGAGGGATGGGGAGAGTCTCTTTGACGGGTATCGGCGTGAGTTGCTGGTCAAAGGGGCGCAGTACCGGTGGCCCAACAGCCCAATGCCGCTGGCGTTCGCCCGGTGGCGGGACCATTCGACGTTGCTGCTTTCCTCGCTGCCGCGGCAGATGGTGTTTCGTCTGTGTTTTTTGGGTGACCGGCTTGGTGAGATGGGAGAGTCGCAATCGGCGCTGGCGATCTATGAACACGCGTATCGGATCGCGTGGGGGCTGACGTCCGGTCGACATGATGGTTCGGCGGTGAGCTTCGCCGTTGGAATCGGCGGCGTTTCGCTTTTGGCCGACCACCTGGTTGAGTTCTGGTGCGCCCGCGGCGATGTTGGAAAGGCCATGGCGGCGAGAGAGTTCGATGAGCAGGTCGATTGGACTTGCCGGATTTACCAGCGGGAGATCGAGCGGAACGCGATGGACCCGTTGGGCGTCGATCAGGCGGGTTACGTGGCGTACGTGCGGGCGGCGGGATTGACGTGGTGGCTCGGGCTGACCGGATTGCTGCTGGCGGCGGTCTCGCTGGTTTCGGCGGGCATTCACCTGGTGTTGCTCCGCGAGCGGTGGATGGTGAGCGTGGAGTTGGGCGTGCCGCCGAGCATGCTGTATCTGGCCACGGCGCTGCCGGCGTTTTTGATGATCTGGCTGGTGATGGTGATGCCGTTTTCGATCGACCGGTTGATTGAGGCGGGGCTGATCATGGGTTGGGCGTGCCTCTGGTCGTCGGCGATCGTGGTTGTGCTGGGATTGGTGTCGCGGTGGTCGGCGTTCCATGCGTCGGAGGTGCGGGCGAGCCCGGCTGGATGGATCTGGCTGGTGGCGGCGCTGGCGATTTTGTTGTCGTGCGTTCTGGCCGGCGTGATGGAGCCGAAACGGATGAGCACCACGGCGTTCGCCCTCAGCGCGGCGGCCCTGACGACGGGCCTGCTGGTCTGGCTGCTGGGCACGCTGATCGCGTGGGTTTTCAGGAGCGGCCGGACCTTCGAGCGCCATCGCTATCGTGCGGCGACCACCAAGGCCTTTTCGGTGTGCACGATGGCCGGAGCGGCGTTGTTCCTGGCGCTGGCGCTTGGCTCGATGCCGCTGGCGGCGTGGCAGCAGAACCGCTACTATCGCGAGGCGTCCGAGGCGATGGATCGGGGAGTTGAGCGGTATTTTCCGTCAGGACTGCCGGCGGAGCCGCTGGAGTCGCGGGTGTTCCGCGCCAACACCACCGCCGCTCCGACCAACAGGTAACCCGTTGACGGCTCGGAAAACGGCCGGGCATCACAGCGGTTCTTCCGGGTTTTGCCCGCCCACTTCGATTCGGCCGGACGGCTACTTCTGCTCCCTCTGGTACCATCGAGGAATCGGGGCGTCCTTGACGGCCTTGACCGTTAAGGTGTTTTCGGCGACCAGCCCCGTGGCGTACAGGGTGTAGACGGCCCCGGACTCGAATGTCGCACCCGGCAGCGTCAGGACCACGTTGTCGGTTCCCGCGGCATTGACCACCAGCGTGTACGTTCCCGGCTCGATCGACAGGTACCCGCTCTGTTCGCGGAACGAGACGTTTCTGAACAGCACCGCCCCGTCCGCCCTTGCGATGTCCACGCCGGGTGCGTCCGGCGAGCCGTGGTAGAAGCGGATGGTCGTTCTGGCGTCGTCCGGGTGCGTTTTGTCGGTCAGGACCGACGCGGCCAGATTGTTCAACTTCATCTGCCCGGTTACCGCCACGGTGTACGCGTTCTTGCCCTCCAGGACAATGTCGTTCCGGAGCAACACCGGCTGGGCCTGGCCAGCGGGCGTGATCTTCAGCTCGTGTTCGCCTTCGGTCACGCCGATCCGCTTGCTGACGTTCTTGTAGATCACATCCTGCAAGGCCCGATCCCCGTCAAGCCAGACGTCAACTCCGGGCGCATCGGGCGACAGGTGGGCCACCCGGACCAACGACTCGGCGCAGCCGCAGACGCCCAACACGGCCGCTGCGCACAGAAAGACAAGGGTTTTCTTCATAGCAGTGCCTCCCGAGGAAACGATGTCAAACGCCGACGGACACTCGTCCCCGAGTGTCCGCGCGGCCACCTTGCCGGTCCGGAGTCCGTTCCACCGCCTTCGGCGTGCGGATGGCTCGGCGGTCGGCTTCGGCTAGCGTTCCGCCGGCCGAGGCTCGACGCGATGGATTTCGTGGGTGTGTCCGATCAGCCCGAAGAAGCTGATGGCGTACAACCCGGCCAGCCCGACGAGGATGTAGACGATCCGCTCGATCACCGGAACCTCGCCGAAGATGGCGGCGACCAGGTTGAACTCGAACAACCCGACCAACCCCCAGTTGATGGCCCCGATAATCACGAGGATCAACGCAATGGCATTGAGCACTTTCATGGTACGTCCCCCTAAGAATGTGTTGTCGTTGAATACTAATCAGCCGGATGGCTAACTGTCAAGTTTTTTCTCGGTGGGACCGGCCTGGCGCGCCCGGCACCGCGCGGGCTGCGCGGCGCATCATCGTGGCGCTCATGCAGATGGGGAGTCTGGTTCATTGCGAAGCGGCGGCCAGATTTGCGGTTGATGCAACTCAAGGCGTCGGGCGATGGGACGATCGACGGCAGTTTCTCATGCGGCCCAGAGGTTTGCGTGTTCGCCGGTTTTGTCGAGCCTGTGGCGCAAGCCCATTCTCTTCGGCGACGGCGTTCCAACGTACGGGCGGAGCTACCGGTCGGGATCCTGCTTCGGTTCAGCGGGCTGCGTGGCCGGGTGGTCGGACTCCTTGAGCAACAGACCGGGAATGCAGCGGGTCTTGTCCTTGGACCAGAGCACGAGCCCGCCTTGTTCGCAGAGCTCCGATCCCGGCGGAGCGAAGAACGTCAGTTCGTCGTTGTTCCGCCAGACCGGATACGTCCGCAGGCGATCGCTCGTCTCCTTCCCCTCGATCCGCGTCGGCTGGACGATCTGGAGCTCGCCGGCGGCCACGGTCAGCACGGCGATGCGGCCGTCTTCATCGGCGAGGGCCGCCCGCGTCCCGTCCGGGCTCGGCGCGAACCACGGCAGCATGTCGAACTCCTCAGCCGCCTGCCGGGGCAGGATGCGCATCAGGCCGGGATATTTACCGGGATGCATGGCGAACAGGGACGGTTTCTGCGGCATGTCCTTGGCAACCGTGGGCAGCGTGACCTCACCCGACGAGAACAGCAGTTGCCCGTCGGGCAGGACGCGCACGGCTTGGAGGGCGTTGAGCAGCAGGCCGGCCATCGGTTCGGGATTTCCGTCCTTGCCGATTCCGTCGAGGCCGCCGGCAAGATCGGCGCGATTCAGTACGCCAAGAATCTGGTCGCCGGCGTCGGAGAGCCCAGCGATATAGAACAGGTATCGGCCGTCGGCGGACCAGTCGTGATACCAGGCGGCCGTCTCCGCGACCCGCACCGGCTCGGAGGGCCGCTGCAGGTCGATCAGCCACAGTTCGCCCAGCAGGTTTTCCTTGGGGTTTTTGACCACGGCGCAGGAAACGAAACGGTCATCGGGAGACACCTGGACGCTGTGCATCTCCGATCCTAAGAAAGCAATCACGCGATCAAGCGTCAGCTTTGCATCGTGGAACCGGCAGCGGATCAGCACGGTCAGCTTGTCAACGGAGGTCTCGACCTCCTTCCACGCCGCTTCCCATCGGGCCGACAGCTCGTCGCCCGCCTGCTCGGACAGATACAGGATGACCATCGTCCGCTCTCTTGACGCCAGTGCGGATGATTTATCCACCGGCAGAGCTTCGTTGGGCGGGGTCCCATCCAACATGATTCGACGAGCTCGTTCGGCGGCAGCGGCGATCTGTTCGACCTCGTCTTCAGGCAGAAGCCCACGCAGATCGGACCAGCGGGCGCCCAAGAGCCCCACAGGCGCCAGCAGTTCCGGTTCGTGACGAAACCACGCCACAGGACCGTCGAAATCCGCCGGCATCTCGTCCGGCATCGTGGCGGGAGACGTGGTCGACGAGCGGACCGGCGTGATGGTTAGAGGCGTGACCTCAAGGCTTTCGCCGTTTACCAGCCGCGTACCCGTTTCGTCCAGCACGACGGCCCAGCGGCCGTCCGGCGACCAGAAGACCCGCTGGATCGGAATACAGCCGGAGAGAATTGTCAACGACGCCAAGACGATCGATGCGATACGTTTCATGGTTCACCTCGAATCTCGGGTGGCTTGACGGGAGAAGTCCAGATCACGCGGGTGCGGTTGGCCGGTGCGGATCGCGAGTGGGAGCGCGGCTGGTAGAGGTTTTCCATCGTCCAGAACGACGACGCGGCGGCGAC
>JAAYCJ010000107.1 GCA_012729815.1 Phycisphaerae bacterium
TCCTCGCCGGTCCGCACCGCGTCGGTCACATCCAGAGCGAACGGCGACTCGCCCCCTTCGTGTCCGCCGACAACCGCGCCGTTGAGCCACACCTCCGCCAGGTAGTGCACCGCGCCGAAGCGCAGCAACAGCCGATGGTCCCCATCCGCCTTCAATTGCGTTCGGAACTCATGCCAGTACCAGCTCACCCCGTGATGGTCCGGAAAAACCTGCTGAACAACACCCGGCACCGGGGCATCCTGCGCCTCCGGCCGGGGAGACTGGAACCAAGCCTGCGAACGGCCTCGATTATCCGGATCCGGCAGTAGTTTCCACAAGCCTGTCAGTTCCTGGAGCATCGTTGAACTCCTCTTCGCTTACTTCTCCGCGGGAAGGAAGCTCTTCGTGTTCCTGTTCTTGTCACTCCGGCCAGTGCGGCCGGTGTTTGGCCAGGGTCGAGTGGATGCGGTACCTAATCCTCGCGTCTTCCGCCTGCGACAGGGCCTTCTCGATCATGGCCACTCGTTGCTGATCCCGCCAATTGACCGGCGCATCTGTGTTCCACGACTCGCGCAGTCCTTCTTCGAGGAGCGTCCAGTAGGCGATCATCGGCTCATAGGCCCTGCCGTAGTAACGGCGGCAGTAGTCCGCGATGATCTGGTCGGTTGTCAGATCCGGATTCCAGGACAGTCGGCCGAAGGCGTACATGTTGAGCGGACACCAGTCCGCGTCCCAGAGGTCGGACGACAGTCCCGCCACGCCAAGCCGCCGGAAAAACCCGATGTCCTCCCGCATCATCGACACGATCGACCAGAACTTCACCATCTTCCAGGCTTCGTGCCAGTCGCTCATCGTGTAATACTCGTAAATGTAGAAATGCTTCGAGAGCTTCTGCCAGGCGGGGATCTGCGACCGCAGGTTGCGGTCCAGGTCCTGAGGCGAAGTCTCCAGCGGGCGCATCGTTCGCTGCGCGGGGCGGGGAAACAGGCAGAGACCGACCAGGACGTTGTCCGCGAGCCGTTCCGCCCCGGCCGGGCAGTCCGTCACGTGCGAATAAGCCAGGAAGTTCACCAGAACCTCCGGGTGCTTCCGGGCCACCAGCGACGCCACCTGATTGGCAAAGTGAATATACGTCTTCGTATAGGCGGCTCGAGCCTCGTCGTCGTCGGCGCCCGGTTCCACCGGAGTGCACTTGGGACAGTGACAGAACCCGCCGCCGTCGTTGTGCCAGAGATCGACCACGTCCGCCTCCGGGTTCTCATCGAGCCATTTGTTCATGTTCTCGGCCATCAGTGGCGCCACGTCCGGGTGGGACAGGCAGACATAACCGCCCGTCCAGTAATCCGGATGATCCTTCGCGTACAGATCGGGCGCAAGCCACGTATTGAAGGTATGACCGCCCACCTCCAGATGCAGCCCTCGCTTCACCACCTCGGGAACCAGGACGTCCCGCAACCGGTCCCGCTCCCAGATGTGCGGTCCGTTGGCGCCCGGATGGACCCAGTTGAATCGATTCTTCGCCATCCAGTCGATCCGCGGCAGAACGCACTTCCGGATGTAATCGGGACCGTACGCCTGGGTCACCGCGCAATCGGCGTCAGGATCGACAAAGTGTACGATCTTGCGCATCGAGAAAGCCGGCGGCCCGATGGCATCGTGAAACTGAGGTATGCGGATCGTCGCCTGCCTCGGAACGGTGTCATCCCCGGGCACGCACCATCCGCAACCCAGATACTCCTCCAGGAAATGATAGACCGCATACAATGTCGCCCGCGGCGAATTGCCCGCCAGCACGATCCACCGCCCGGACGTGCCCATCACGTAGCCGTCGTCTCCGCGGTCTTTCAGGTCCGACCGCAGCGTGTACGCCTCCTCGGGCGGCGTGCCGTCCGGTCCCACGCAGATCGTCAGGTCGGCTGAAGCGCCGGTCAACACCGGCAACTGCGCCCCGCTGATCTGCGCCAGGTATTTCTGCAACTCCTCCGCGGCGAATGTCACCGGCAGCGTCGCATCGGCCGCAATGACGATCCGGTAACGGCTCTGCCCGTCTTCCACCAGACTGATCTCGTCCGAATCCCGCCGTTCGCCGCCATCGTGGGCGTCGTGCGCCGATGCGCACAGCAGGCCAAAGCCGCAGACCGCGGCGGAAAGAGCGCCAATGCAGTTCCGGACTCTGCCAAGCAAGAGGAGAAACGAGGCCCGCCTGAACCACTGTTCGGTTTGTCCGTGGCTCCCAGGATCGATCGCCCGCATTCCGGAACCCTCCAATCGTCGCATGTCATGTCTCCACATAGCCAATCCTCTTCAGCGTCGCCTCGAAATCCTCCGGCAGCGGGGCGGCTGGCCCTTTGGCGAAGGTCGCTGCGTGGTTGATCATGTTCAGCAGCAGCCGGTCGGCGGCGGGATGTTGGTCGATGTTCTCCAGGACGTTAAACGTATTGACGATGAACCGGCCTTTGCCGAAGGGGTATTCGGCCATCATGACGCCCGAGCCGTATCCGGTCGCGTTGCAGTATCCCACGGCAAAGGCCGCTGCGATGACGTCGGCGGCGCCGTCTTTTTTCTCGAACAGGGTGCGGGAGATGACCGGGCCGTAGTAGTCCCAGTCCATAATGCCCTTTTCCGGCAGGCCGGCGAAGACCGGGTGGTCCTTGGCAACGCATTCCTTGTGATAGAGCCAGTCGTCGAAGTCGGAGAATTCCGCTTTTTGTTCCAGGGGCAGCCATACGGCGCCGTTCGCCTTGTGGGTTCGGGCATCGACGTGGAAGACCATGTTTCCCTTTTCGTCGAAGAGTCGGATGCGGCTGACGGAAGCGGCGTTGACGTGGTTCACAAATTTAATCGTTATCTTTCCCTTCGCGGGGCGGACGGTGAAGTCGCGGAAGACGGCCAGCATGGGTTTCCCGATTTCTTTGACGATGTCGAATTTCTCCAGGACCATTCTGCCGTTGATGTACACGTCGAAGACCCGCATTCCGGGTTGGGTGCAGAAGTCCCAGCCTTCGCACATGCCGAGTTCGAGACGGTAGGTGCGGTTCGGGAGGCCGGACAGCGTCATGGTGAACCGGCCGTAGAACTCGGCGTTGAAGCTGGCGTGTTCTTCCGGGGCGACGTTGGCGGCAGCGAAATCGCGAAGGGAGTAGCCCACGACCGCGGCGGGATTGTCGCTGACGACGTCGAAATCGCCGAGGTTGCTCGCGGGGGCCCGGCGGAAGGAATCGGGGGAGGTAAAGACAACCGTGCTGCCGCGGGCCATGCGCTCGGCAAGCTGCCGCCAGGCGGCGGCGTCCTTACGAATGTTGGCTTGGGCTCCCACGAGGATCACTTCGCGGCGAGAAGAGGCTTTACCCGTAAACGGCTTGCAGCGGACGCCACGGGCAGTCAGCCATTTTTCAATTCGCTTGTCCATACCAAACAGAGTGACGGTAGAATCAACTTTCGGGAAACACTTTTGGTCTGTGACATAGAATTTCAGTCGGCCGCCGGCCGGGGCACCATTGCGGTCCATCGAGGCGGCGAATTCATACTCGCCGGCAGGCACGTTCAGTTTTATCTCGCCGCAGTAGACACTGACGGCCAGCGGACCGTTTTGGCCTTTGGCCGGAGCGGGAATGTGGGCCGTCACTTTCTTTTCCCAGACGATTCCCGGCTTGCCGGCGATTCGGAGGGTGACCGGGTAGTCGCTGGGTTTCAGAACATCCTCGTTGGCCAGGACCGCCTCGATCTTAAACTTCCGGCCGGCGTAGACGTGCGAGGGTTCCACGAAGAGGCACCATCGCAGAGGCGCCCAGCCGTCGTTGAGGGCGTCGACGATACCGGGTTTGAGCTCGCGCCAGAAGGTCCAGGTCCCCTCGCCGCCGACAGGACTGTCGAGCATACTGGTGAGGCTGAAGCCGCAATAATTCGGATTGGAGCGGATCACATCAAAGCCCACCAGACGCTGGCGGCAGTGGCGCCGCTGGCTATCTCGCAGCAGGTCTTCCGGAAAGGGATAGACGCCGTCCATGCCGAAGCATTTCCAGTCGGCCAGAAGGTTCTGTTCCATCTTGCGGAACGCCGCGGCAAAACCCGGATCGGGCGACATACCGGCTTGTTCGTAGTTGCGGACCTCGCGGATGGCGTTACACATACTGCCGATGCCGTACTCGGAGAGGAAGATCGGTTTGGAATCTCTGCCGACCGTTCGCATGGTTGCATTGACCTCGGGCGACTGAGGGACCTTCGGGTACATGTGAACATCCCCGGCGCCCTTGTTATAACCCGGGATGGCCGGATCGGATTCCAGGGTGATGCCTTCCGTTCCCTCAAGGCCCCAGACGCATTCCCATTGGTCGCTGCCGGGATTTGAGGCAGACCCGACCATCGGATCATGGGCAAATCGGCCGCAGTTGAGCAGGACCAGCCGGGTGTTGTCCAGGGACCGGATCATCGGGAGTACTTGTTTGGCATGACGATACGTCGGGCCATCGGGCATTTCGTTCAAGAGGCCCCAGATCGTCACGCAGGGGTGGTTGCGGTCGCGGAGGATCATTTCCCGCAGGGACAGATCGTACCGCTCGGCCATGTGCGGGGAGTCGGCCAGGTTCCAGGCGGCCAGGGGCTCTTCGTAGATCATCAGCCCGAGTTCGTCGCACAGGTCCAGTTGTTCCGTCAGCGCGGCGCCGGATATAAAGCGAACGGTATTAAACCCGCAGGCCTTGGCAAGGATCATATCGCGCCGGGGAAATGACGGGGTGGGTTCCGGGGTCGGTCCGCCGGAGGGGAACCAGGCGGCGGTGTGCATCGAGCGGAGGAAGATGCGTTTTCCGTTCAGGTGGAAATAGCCGTCGATGACGCGGAAATCCCGGAAGCCGCAGCGGACGGATTTTTCGTGCCGGAGCGTGGCTCCTTTATTATTGTCCGCTTCCAGATCAACCCTTACGCCATACAAGTGCGGCGTTTCCGGGCTCCAGAGGCGAGGTTCAGAGATCGTCAGGGTAAATTGATGGGTTGAATGGCCTTTGGGAAACTCAGCCTTGATGTCCTCGGAATCGGCAGTTTCCCCGGTCATCGCCGGTCCGGCTGATCCGGAGACTACTCCGCGGAACGCGGTCTCGGTGTCGTTGACCACGCGGACGGTCACATCGATATCGCCGGTGGCAACGTCCGGCTGGACGAAGACATCGTCGATCCGGACGGCCGGCACACAGAGCAGTTCCACCGGCAAAAGAAGTCCGCCGTAGCCCCTTCCGGCGCCGCTGGGTATTTCGCACAGCCGCAGTCCGTCGACCGGAGTATTCGAGGGATGTACGACACGGACGGCGAGGAGGTTTTCCTCCCCGGAACGAATCGCTCGTGTGACGTCCAGGTTGAAGGACACATCGCCGCCCTCATGTCCGCCCACGAGCGTACCGTTCAACCAGACTTCGGCCAGGTACTGGACCGCGCCGAAGCGCAGGAGACAGCGATCGTTCCTTCCCGGCTTCATGTTCGGCCGAAACTTGTGCCAGTACCAGGAGACCCCGTGATGATCTGGGAAGACCTGCTGGACGACGCCGGGCACCGGGGCATCCTGGGCCTCCGCCCGAATCTGCTCGAACCAGCGCTCTTCCCGCCCGACGTTCGCCGCGTCGGTCGCCAGCTTCCACGTTCCCGATAGAGTCTGCATGCGTCAGGTCCTTTCGCACGTTGCGTCACGAATGTCCGCCAACCCGCACATCCACCTGTGCGTCAACACGAGATCGGGTACCTTCCGGCTTTCTGCACTTCGTCGCACATCGCCAGAACGTTCTCCGGCGGCACGTCCGGCTGGATGCAGTGCACGGCTGCGACGACGTAGCCGCCGCCGGGCGCCAGGTCGCGGATGCGCCGCCGGACCTCCGCGCGAACGTCGTCCGTTGTGCCGCGCGGCAGCGCCCAACGGGTGTCGATCGCCCCGCAAAAGGCCAGACGGTCGCCGAATTCCCGCTTCAGACGGGCTGTGTCGGCCATGTCTCCAGCCGCCACCTGCACCGGGTTAAGCAGTTCCACACCCGCATCGACGAAATCACACAACAGACGATAAACGTCGCCGCAGGAATGAAAAAACAGCTTGCCGGATATCCGCTGCTTGATCGCGCCGAACAGCTCAGCGTGATGCGGTTTGAGGAACCGGCGGTAGCTCTCCGGCGAGATCATCGGACCGGACGTCATGCCCAGATCGTCGCCGGTGACGATCACGTCAACGTACCGACCGACGTCCTTGAGGAGCTGCTCGACGTAGCCCATCATCAGCTTCTTGAGCTTGGTGATCAACGCGGTGAAAAACTCGGGATCGGCGGCGAGGTCCATCAAAATCGCGTCGAGCCCGCGCATGAGGTAGGCCTGCTCGAACAGCGTGATTCCGGGGACCAGCACCGTCGCATAGCCGGCGCTCTGGATGGCTTTGGCCTCCTCGACGAGATGATCGAACCGGCCCGGCGGAGTCAGATTCGGCCACGGATATTCATCGAGATCGTCAATGGTCACGTGGGCCAGCGGCGGATCGGTGGCCTCAAAGTACAGACTGCCCGGCGATCTGGTCCAGCGGATTCCCCAGTCGTCGACAACGCAGTCAGAGGAGATCGCCTTCCGCAGACTCGACTCGGCCGGACCGGGAACAAGCGGCCGGGCGTCGCCGCCGAGACGCACGAGCACCTCCTCGTCCATCGCAACGTACTGCATCGTCCTGGAGATCCATTTCGGCGGACCGCCCTGGATGCCCAGATGGGCCTTGAGCTTCTCGTAGCCGGGGGCCAGCATGGTCGTCGCCCCAGACGGGCCGATGAACAGCGGCACGCGGTCCGGCTCCTGGTGGTTCAGCGCGGTCAAAACGCGTTCTCGCGGCGTCATGGAACCTCCTTTGGTCTTTCCAGTAGGTTCGGTGTTTCCCGCTGTCACTTCCGCCGGTATTTGACCAGAACCGATCGGCCGGGATGCTCGATCCACACCGGCAGCTCGATCAGAACGTTGCCCGGCACGACCTCACTCCGCGAAAGGGCATAATCCTCGTACCATTCCACCGTGTACGCCGCCCGCGGATCGATCCGGCGAAGCGACGTGGTCCTGGCCGCATAGGGGGATTCCACACGCCGGAAGAAGACCGCGAACCCGGCTTCCAGATCGTCGCGGTGATATTGGTAGGCGCACCAGTCCTCCTCGCTGATCGTCACTGCGGCCAGCAGGTAAAAGTCGCCCAGAAAAAACGGCCGCAATGACTTGAGTTCCTCAATCGCCGCCCTCGCCGGTTCGCGCGGAAAGCTCTCGTGCCGCACGTCGTCGTAGATCACGATGCCGGCCTGGCCCGCGCTGCGGAAGTGATACGGATCGGCGTCCCAGACTCCGCCCGAGTGCAGAGGCGCCCACAGGCTCAGGCCCGCCGTCTGCACCTGATCGGTCAAAGCGATCCCTTCGCGAAGGCTCTGATCGAAGACGACCGGATCGGGGCTGTCGCTTCGCCACAGGTGCAAGGCCCGACGGCAGGTCTCCACGTCGATCCGCCTCCCGCCCGAGGCGCAGTTGTCGATCCACAGCCGCGGATGACGGGCGCGGAGCTCATCCCAAAACGCATAGAGTCCCTCGATGTGGCGGATCTCAGCCATGCCCTGGCGCTCCGGCTCATCCTTGACCCGCCAGAACGGCAGCGGGTCGTCGTTGAAATCCTGGCGGTAGATATCCACGTCGTACTCGTCGATCCGCCCGGAGACCACGTCGGTGATGTACCGCCGGGCGTCTTCGTTGCCCAGGTCAAACAGCTTGCACTCGCGCCCGAGGTCGATGAGCCATTCCGGATGCTCGCGGTCGATCTGCGTGTCGCGACCGACCCGCTCCGGCTCGAACCAGAGGATAAAGTCCATCTCCCGCGCGTGGGCGGCGTCCGCCAGGGGCTTGAGGCCATTTGGAAAATCCTTCGGCCGAGGAAACCAGTTGCCCACGCCGTAGGGGAAGTTGCCGGGAAACCAGTACGCGTCAAGCCAGTAGGCCTCAATCCCCAGCTCAGCGGCTGGGGGGATCGACCGCAGCATGGTCCGCTCGTTGCCCGCCGCCCAGCCGCCCTCGTAGAGGTGCAGACCGCCGGTCGTGCCGTGGGCCACCGGCGGCAGGATCGGCCCGCCGTCGCGATGCGGCGTGAAGTGCTCCAGCATGACCCGGCGAAGGGCGTTCTGGCCGTCGAGCCAGTCCTCGCCCTGCCACGGGATCAGCAAAACCCCCGGCGTGCGGATCGTCTCGCCGGGCCGCAGCCGCAAATGCATCTGCGCCATCCCCGCCGTCAGAACCAAACCCTCCGACGTCCGCCGAAACGTCGCCCGCCACTGACCGGTCCAACCGACCGCCACGATCAGACCGCCCGATTCGCCCGCAACGTTGAAAAACGGCAGAACCCCGTTCGATGAACGTCCGCCAACCGGTTCGAACGCCAACTCCCGATCAGGCTCCAGCGGCGTCACCAGGGGCAGAAAATCGCTGACCGAATTGACGCTGCCGTTGGCGTGGTGAAGCACCAGCGGACCGGACGGCATAGCCACCATCACGTCCAGCGGTAGCACACGCTCCAAAAGCGGGCTGTCCTGAGACGATTCGTTGGCAACCTGGAGCCAGTAATAGATCGCATCGCTATGGCCTAGCCGCTCGGCCACGACGGTGACCCGCAGTCCCGTCCGCGGATCGAACCAGCCCGCGGGCTCCGCCGAATGCTCCCAGCGGTCGAAATCCACCGCTTCGCCATCGAGTCGCATCGAAAACGGCCGACCGCGAACCAACGTCGCTTCGCTCGGATTCCGGCCCAAACCCCAGCCGCGCAAAAGGCTGTCCATCATTCCGCTCCCGTTGGATGCGTTGCCGCCGGTTCCTGCCGATCGCCGATCTCGGCGGCTGACGGTTCAGTCCCGCCCAGGGCCAACATCAGAATGCCCGCCGTGATGACCACGACTCCGACGTATTGAACGGTGGTGATGTTGGTCCGGTACACGATGGCCAGGGCCAGGCTCGCCAGCAGAAACATGCCGCCGAAGCTGATCCCGTAGACGACGTTCGCGTTGACCGTCTTGTACAGGAACATGATGATCAGAATGCTGGTCGCCCCGAAGGCGTGGCCGCCGAAAAATCCCAGCCACCATCGCCCTTCCGGCAAACTCCCCCACTTGAACAGGAGCTGGGCCACCACCTGCATCGCCCAGAACAACACCATCCACAGCCATCCCGTCGCCGTCATCGCGCCGACCTCCAAAAAGCTCCGCAGACTGTACCACGTGCTTTTCGAATGTCAATGACTTGCGAATCGTGCAACACCGCGTACGAAAAGGGGCGTTCGGCCCTTCGCTGCGCCCGCAGCGGTCATTCGCCGCCGATCGCTTCCCTGATCCGCCGGTAGAACTTCTCGATCGCCTCGGGGATCACGCGGATGTTGTCCAAAACGGGCATGAAGTTGGTGTCGCCCGGCCAGCGCGGCACCACGTGCAAATGGAGGTGGCCGGGCAATCCCGCTCCGGCGCACCGGCCGAGGTTGATCCCGACGTTGAAACCCTCCGCGTGAAAAACCTCGCCCAGCACCCGCTTGATCCGCCGGGTCATCGTCATGATCTCCAGCAGCGTCGCGTCGTCGAGGTCGTCCAGGTCGCCCGTGTGGGCGTAAGGGGCGATCAGCGTGTGGCCACTGGTGTAAGGAAAGCGGTTAAGAATGGCAAAGCACGTCTCGCCGCGAAGGAGGGTAAACGTCGCAGCGTCCTGGTCCGGGTTGTCGCGGGCGCGACACAGGAAGCACCCGTCGCCGCTCTCGTCGATGAGTTGGTCGATGTACTCCATCCGCCAAGGGGCCCAGATGTTTCGGCTGAATTCCGGCATCGCGTGCTATCCGTTTCCTTTCAGGTGTCTCAGAACCACGTCGCGCATGACCGCCACCGGGACCTCAGCGCACGGCGAGCCGGCGGCTTGGGTCCATAGTCGTATCTGCTCGACCGCCTGATAGACCAGCATGCTCGCCCCATCGACGGCCTTGGCCCCGCCCTGCTGGGCGGCGGTCAGAAGTTTCGTCCACAGCGGATTGTAGACGGTATCGAACACAACCATCTCCGGACGCAGCGCCAAAGGGTCGATCGGCGATTCATCGCTCCTGGGCCACATGCCGATGCTCGTCCCGTTAATCAGAACCTCCGCCCGCAACTGCTCGCGGCGGTCCCACAACTCGGCGCGACAGTCGAACTCATCCGCCAGGCTCTGGGCCTTCTCTGCCGTGCGGTTAAAAACCGTCACTTCCGCCCCGCTCGAAGTCATCGCCGCCACGATCGCCCGCGATACGCCGCCCGCCCCCAGCACCGCAACCCGTTTCCCAGCCAAGGATTGGCTGCCTAACCCCCCCTCCAACTCCAGCGCCGCCAATACGCCCAGATAGTCGGTGTTGTAACCGGCGGCTGAGCCATCGAGGTGAAACACCAGGGTGTTGACCGCCCCGATCTTCTCAGCCAGCGGGTCGATCCGCCCGCCGTGTTCCTGCAAATAGCGGATGGCGTTGGCCTTATGGGGAATGGTGACGCTAAGTCCGATAATATCGAGGTTCTCGGTGTCACGAACCAGGTCCACGAACCGCGCAAACGCCTCATACTCAGCGGAAACACAGAAACGCAGGTACAATCCGTCGAATCCCATCGCCCGGTAGGCGGCATTGTGCATCGGCGGCGAAAGCGAATGCTCAACCGGGTGGCCCACCACGCCAAGAACCTTCGTATCGTTGCCGATCCGGTCCCAGTTGTACGTCTCGCGCATCTGGGCCACCGTGAGTTGGCCCGGGGCCGAGGCCGCCGCCGCCTCGATGCTGGCGAAGGTGATCTCGCCGCCGAGTTTCTTGGCCAGGATGCGGCTGATCTGCCCGTGCGGACCCATCGCCAAACCGATCACCGGCTTGCGGCATTCGCGCATCACCTTGAAAACGCGGAAGTTATCGAAAACATCGCGGGCGGTGACGGCGAACTTGACCACATCCCCCTCGCGTTCCATCCGCTCGGCCGTCTGCTCCAGGTCGTCCGGCACGCCGGCAAAGTCGTGGTACGAAAGGACTAGCCTGACGTCCCGGCCGCCGGCGCGAACCTCAGCCAGTGCCTCCGTGAGCTTCCAGCGAAGCTCCGGATCGGCCGACCAGCGGCGGTATTCCATATCTATACAGTCACCGCCGGCGCGGAGGGCGTCGATAAGCTCCTTCACCCGGGCCGCCTCCGGCTTCTCGCACGCTCCGCCCTCAGAGACGTGCCGATTGGTCCAGATCACCGGCATCCCAGCCGCCGCCAGAACCCCGGCGTAATCCACCGGCTCGGTCAGGTAGTCCAGGCGAACCTCAATCGCCTCCGCCCCAAGCCCGCGGGCGCGCTCGATCTGTTCGAAGAGCTGCGAAGCGGTCTTGGCCGTTGTCGGGGCGGTCAGTTTCGTCACACAATACTCCCGCTCAGTCGCGTTCACCCGGCAAGTCGGCTATGGCTCGCTGCGCTGCCGCTTGCCGCCGTTGGCCCGCTGGAGGCAGCGGTTGATCGCCGCCAGGTAGGCGCGGGCGGAGGCCTCGATGATGTCGGTGCTGACTCCGCGTCCGCGGACCTTCTCGCCGTCAGACTCGATCTCCAGCGAGACCTCGCCCTGGGCGTCCTTGCCCACCGTGATGGCCCGGATCTGATAGTCGGTCAGTCGCACCGAGACGTCGCAAATCCGCTGAATGGCCGAGTAGACCGCGTCGACCGGACCGTCGCCGGTCGCGGCGTCCTGGACGATCGTTCCATCAGCCTTCTTCATCCGCACGGTGGCGGTCGGAACCACGCCGGTGCCCGCGGTGGTCTGGAGCAGTTCCAGTTCCCAGACGGCTGGAGCCCGGCTGGCCAGTTCCTCAGCAATCGTGTCGAGGTCCTCGTCGAAGATCTCCTTCTTCTTGTCGGCCAGATTCTTGAACACCTCGAAGGCCCGGTCGAGCTGCTCGTCGCTCAGGCGATGGCCGAGCTGTTCGAGCCGGTCGCGCAGGGCGTGGCGGCCCGAGTGCTTGCCGAGCACCAGCGTGCTGGCGGGAATGCCGACGTCTTCGGGCTTCATGATCTCGTAGGTGTCCGCGTGGGCGAGCATGCCGTGCTGGTGAATGCCCGATTCGTGGGCGAAGGCGTTCTCGCCGACGATCGCCTTGTTCCGCTGGACCGGAATACCGGTGAGGCTCGAGACCAGCCGCGAGGTCGGGTAGATCCGCTGCGTGTTGATGTTCGTGCCGACCCCGAAATGGTCGGCCCGGGTCCGCAGGGCCATGACGACCTCCTCGAGCGAGCAGTTGCCCGCCCGTTCGCCCAAACCGTTGACCGTGCATTCGACCTGCCGGGCCCCAGCCCGCACGGCGGCCAGCGAGTTGGCCACCGCCAGACCCAGGTCGTTGTGGCAGTGCACCGAGATGATCGCCTTCTCGATGTTGGGCACCTTCTCCTTGAGCATGCGGATGATGCCCTCGAAATGGGCGGGCACCGCGTAGCCGACGGTGTCGGGAATGTTGACCGTCGAGGCCCCGGCGTCAATGACCGCGGCGACCACCTCAGCCAGGAATACCGGATCGGTCCGCGACGCGTCCTCCGGGCTGAACTCCACGTCGTCGATCATCTCGCGGGCCATCTTCACGTGCTCGACCGACATCTTGAGGATCTCTTCGCGGGCCCGCTTGAGCTTGTATTTCATGTGGATCTCACTGGTCGCGCAGAACACGTGGACCCGCTTCCGGGCCGCGTGCTTGACCGCTTCGCAGGCCGTCCGCACGTCCTTTTCGATCGACCGGGCGAGGCCCGCGACCGTGCACTTCTTGACCAGTTCGGCGATGGCCTGGACCGCTTCGAAGTCGCCGGGCGAGGCGATGGGGAACCCCGCCTCGATGATATCGACGTTCAGCAGCTCGAGGGCCCGTGCGATCTCCAGCTTTTCGGAGGTGTTCAGCGACGCCCCGGGCGACTGTTCGCCGTCGCGCAGGGTCGTGTCGAAGATCCGGATCACGTCCTGTTGGTTTCCAGCGTTCATGTGTCTATCCTCCAAAGCCTCGCACGGGGCATCGGCCCCGGCTTGTCGTTTCCGTGGCGGCCGCGGGCTAGGGCCCGGCCGGCTCGCTGCGGCCAAACAAAAAGCCCCACGATTTTACTCGCAGGGCTGTCAGGGTTTAAGCGAATTTCGACCGACCAGCCCTACGATGGGCGCAAAAGCAGCAGGCTGCCAAGCAGTCGCAGCAGGGCGTCGGTCAACTTCTCGTGCATTTCGCTTCGCATCGGGATATCATTACCAGTAGACACTTTTATTATCGACCGAAGTGGACATGTTGTCAACTGGTTTTTTTCACACCCGCGAGCCCAGCCGGACAGAAAGCCTTCAGGCACCATGAGCGCCAACGAAAGCGGCAACGGCATGTTGCCGGAAATGACGACCACCCCCGCACCGTCCCCTGTCAACCGTCAGACCGGCCCGAAGACCATGGTGCGGGCGCTGCGGAACCGCAATTACCGGCTGTTCTTCTTCGGACAGGGGGCCTCCCTGGTGGGCACGTGGATGCAGCGGGTCGCCCTGGCGTGGCTGGTGTACGGGTTGACGGACTCCGAGTGGATGCTGGGCGTGGTGGGATTTGCCGGGATGATCTGCACGTTTCTGCTGGCCCCGGTGGCGGGCGTGCTGGCCGACCGGGTGAACCGGCGGGGCCTGATCGTGGGCACCCAGGCTCTGGCGATGACCCAGGCGTTCCTCCTGGCCGGCCTGACCCTCAGCGGCGGGATCGCCGTCTGGCAGATTATTGCCCTCTCAGCGGTCCTGGGGCTGATCAACGCCTTCGACATTCCGACCCGTCAGTCGTTCGTGGTCGACATGCTGGAAAGCCGCGACGATCTGCCCAACGCGATCGCCCTCAACTCATTCCTGGTCAACGGCGCGAAGCTGGCGGGCCCGGCGCTGGGCGGCGCGCTGGTCGCGGTGGCCGGCGAAGGGCTGTGTTTTCTGCTGAACGGCCTGACGTTCCTGGCCGTGATCGCCGCCCTGCTGGCGATGCGCCTGCAACCCTCGGCGATCGCCCGAACCGACGGCAACCTGCTGACGCATTTCCGCGAAGGGCTGGGCTACGCGATGGGGTTCGGGCCGATCCGGCTGGTGCTGGGCCTGCTGGCCGTAATCAGCCTGCTGGGCATGTCGGTCAACGTGCTGATGCCGGTCTTCGCCCGCGACATCCTGGCCGGCGGACCGGAGACCCTGGGCTGGCTGACCGCCGCCACCGGGATCGGCGCGATCGCAGCGGCCCTGTTTCTGGTGTCGCGACGGAGCGTGGTGGGCATGGGCCGGCGCATGGCGGTGGCCTGCGCACTGATGGGCCTGTGCCTGATCGCATTCGCGTTCTCGCAGCAGTTGTGGATCTCCCTGGCCCTGCTGGCCGGGGCTGGGTTCGGCACCATGATCCAACTCGTCTCCGCCAACACGACGCTGCAGACGATCGTCGACGACGACAAGCGCGGACGGGTGATGAGCCTCTATACCATGTGTTTCATGGGCATGGGTCCGTTCGGCAGTCTGCTGATGGGCGCGCTGGCCCGATGGTGGGGCGCGCCGACCGCCATGATGATCAGCGGAGCCGGCTGCATCCTCGCCGCGCTCGCCTTCGCCAGCCGGCTGCCCGTCTTCGATCGCCAGGTGCGTCCGGTATACGTCCGCAAGGGCGCGCTGGCCGATGTCAAACCCGCAACGGCGCCATAGGCCGATCAGGAAGGGACAACCACCAGCGTTTTGATCTCGAACGGCCGGAAGACCAGGCGCAGGCGGTTGCCCGAGAGGTGGAGCAGCTTGGGCCGTTCGAGCAGGGCGTCGGTTTCCTCGACCGCAGCGACGGCGAAGTCCAGGGCGAGCGTCGCCTCGGCCGCCGTCCGGCCCGCCGATTCGTAGAGCCGCACGACCAGGCGTCCGCCCTTCGAGTATATCGCCGAGCAGACTACCGACGGACTCTCGAGTGCCAGCAGCGACGGCGAAGGCAACCCGCACTCGACCGGCTTCGGCGGGATGCGCAACCGGTCGCGATCGGGCGCGCGTGCCGTATCGAAGACATACGGCGGGTGGACGAACTCCGCGGCACGTCGGGCAAGTTGGAGATCCGCCAGTTGCTTCTCACCCGCGAAGGGGATGATCGCGTAGTCGAAAGCATGCTCCTGGCCGACCTCGTGGGCCTCTTCCGACTCGGCCCGCGTATGGAAGCTCACCGAGCGCATCAGCGAAAGCATCAGCACGCCGTCGGTCACGTTGTTGCCCGGCAGCCCGCGATTCAGCAGGGTAAGACCTTTCTCGCCATCGAAGTAGGCCATGTAGTTCTGAGCGGCGAATTCGCCCTCCGGACGCTGGAAGCATCCGAACGGAATCTCGTGGACGATCCGGCCGTCGCGGATGTCGGTAAAGAAACCGGCCCGCAGGCGATACCAGCGCCCGGAGACGTGGCGGGTCTCAAGGTGGAAATCGATCCGCGGGTCGTCGGCGTGGAAGGTGACGGTCTGTCGCCACTCGATGCGGATCGCCTCATTGGAGAACTCGCGGAACTTCGGAAAATGGCGTTGGATCGCCCCTCGCACGCCGACGACCAGGCAGTCGCCGCCGATGTCCTCAATCGTGAATTCGGCCTGCGGACCGTGGCGATTGTCGATCGCGTCGAGACAAATCCGTCTGCCGTTGGGGCTCAGCGAATGCGGTTCGGTCGGATACGGGTCGTAAAGCAGGTCCTGGGCCGTCGAATAGGGACCGCCGTCAGACAAGGGTCCGTGATAGTACTCCCACAGGTCGCCGCGATCGGTCTGATAGCACAGGGCGTTGAACGCCGGACGCGACGGGTCCACGTACTCGAGGCCGGTGGCCTTTTCGAGCAGTCCGACGATCACCCCGCCGCGGCCGAAGCGGACGGTGTGGAGCGGCGTCTCAACGAGCAGGCCGCGTCCGCCGCCGTCCTCGACGTGGCGGATCGTGAAACTGTCGCTTGAATCCGGCACGCTCCTCGGCTGAACGGGCACTTGTTGGGCTCGGATTTCGCGGACGGCCAGGGTGGACACGCCACAGGCGGGCAGGTCGACCTTGACGATCAGCCGATCATCGCAGCGGCGCGAGGCGAGCGTTCGACCGGTCGAGTCGGTGACAGTCGCTTCGATGACGAGCCGATCGACGGGCAGTTCCAGTACGCCTGACCGCGGCCAGGGCAGCGGATTGAACGCGGCAACGCCACGGCCTCCGTCGGCATCGGCCACGGCAATCCGCAGCCGGTCCTCGATCAGATTCTTGCAGATCATCCGCACCCGCCCGACGCGCTCCAAGGCGTGGCTGTACGCCTCGTCCGTAATCGTGCCCCAGATGATGTCGTGAAACTGGTTGATGAACGTCAGCTTCCACGCCCGAAGAAGCCCCTCATGGTCGACGGGCACACTCCAGGCACGCTCGGCCAAAGCGCAAGCCGCCTCAGCCGTCAGCAACAGACTCTCGCACTCGCGGTTGCCCTGCTTGACCAGGATGCGCGAGCTGTAGCACCCGGTGCGATCGGGATTCCACTCGCAGGACACGGCCGGCGCGGACGAGAAATCAACGGCATCCAGAGCCCGGGCGTAGGTGGAATAAACGATTTGGGTGTCATTCCCGCGGTTCCATTCCTCCACGGACGCAATACCCCGCTCGTAGGGAAACTGAAAGTCGCCACCGTGGGACAGCAGGGCGTGACCGGACTGCGTGTGCCGCTCGATCCGCTGCAGCAGATCCGCCAGCACCTTCTGGTCCTCACGTCCGCCTGTGAGCTGATACCACCCGCCGTAACCGTAGACGGCAAGCCACCAGGTCGGCAGTTCCGTGCCGTCGATGCCCCGCCAGCGGATCTCGCACTTGCGGTTCACGTCGTCGATCGCCTGCTCAAAAGCGAAGTAGTCGTAACCGGCAATCCGCGCGATCTGAGGCATCGAGGCTGGGTGGCCCGTGCAGTCGCCCATATCGAGCACCCGCGGCGTCAGACCCAGCACCCGCCGCGTCCAGTCCTTTCCCACCACGAGCTGCCGTAAGATCGATTCGCCCGACGACATGTTGATGTCCGCCATCGCGTACATGCCAGCCGTCACTTCGAAGCGCCCCTGCCGGGCAAACTCACGGAAGTCTTCCAGCCGCGAAGGGTACTCCTGGAAGAACCGTTCGAGCAGGCTCACCTGCTCCACGCGAAAAGTATAGTTGGGATAGGCTTTCAGCAGCCGGTGGGCCTCCAGCAGATTCTCGAAGCAGATCTCGAAATAAGGCCCGTCGGCCAGCAGGTACTCGATGTCGTAATGGAAGCTGGGGACCAGATGCACGGTTCGCCGGGATGCGGACATCGCCGATACTCCTGATCTTCGATTGACACGCGGTTCGGCGCAGGATAGCCTTGGGGCCGCTTGTCTGCAACGTCATTCGCATAGTACGGCATTCGACAGGAATCAGCCATGCCACCAGCCGGTCAGTGGATCACCCGCGGGTTCGAGCAGTTTCGCCAGGGCACGTTCGCCGACGCCGGCCGCAACCTCTACGTCTCCAGGGCCGGCGTGCTTCAGCGGATTCACCAGTATGACCTCGACCGCGACGGTTACCTGGACCTGATGCTGTGCAACAGCCAGGACCATTGCGAACAGGCCCCGGCCTACGTCTACACCGCGCCGCTGGGGCAGTCGGCGCCGATCGCGCTGCCCGCCGACGGGGCCCGCGGCGGCATCGTCGCCGACCTCAACGGCGACGGCTGCGACGAACTGGTGCTGGCGAACTTCTACGGCGGAATGGCCGCGGAGGTCAACGCCGCGATCTACTATGGCGGACCGGGCGGATGGAGCGAACGCCGCACGCAGCAACTGCCCGCGCCGCAGAGCCAGTCCGCAGCGGCCGGAGATTTCAACGGCGACGGCCGGAGCGATCTGGCCTTCATCACACAGGGCAAGGTCCGCCTGTTCTACCAGTCCGCGTTGGGATTCGAGCCTCACCGCTACGTGGACACGGCGATCGAAGGCGGCGAGATCGGAGCCGGCGACCTGGACGGCGACGGCTTCGCCGAACTGATCGTCCGCGAAAAAAACGGGCGGATGAAAATCTTCTGGGGCGGCCCGGACGGGATCGATCCGGGCCGGTTCGTGGAAATCCCGGTTCCTCCCGATCCGCCGGTTCCCGCCAACCAGATCGATCCGGAGATGGTCAAGTACGAGGAATACGTCGAGGACGCCTCGCCGCTGGTCAAGACGCTGGACCTGCCCAGCGGCAAGCACGTCTTTGTCGCCCGCAGCGAAACGGTGCACCTGGTGGCGGTGCGGCCGGACCGGGCCTTCCGTCCGGTCATCTCGTTTGACTGCCGGCGCGCCTTGTCCGTGACCGCGGGCGATTTCGACGGTGACGGACGGCTCGATCTGGCGTTTGCGTGCCGCGAACCCGGCGAAAGCGGTGAACGCTCGTGGGTCTTCTGGGGCGAAGCGGACGGCTGGAACGACCAGCGGCGAACCGCGCTAAAGAGCCTTCGCGCGTGCGACGCAGCCGCCGGCGATCTGGACGGCGCCGGACGTGACCAACTGGTGCTCTGCCAGTGCAACGACGGTGAGCGGTTCACCACCGAGAGTCTCGTCTACCGAACCGATCGCCATCGGCAATTCGCCGAACCGCGGACGCTGACCTCGCACGATGCCCGCCGCGTGTTCGTGGCCAAACCCGATCCGGACGGCCGGCCCGCGGTCGTCCTGGTCAATCACTTCTCGCGAAATGTCCTCGGCAATACGCCGATCTCGATCTTCGCCGGCGGGCCGGACGGCTTCGATCCCAAACGGGTCCGGCAGTTGCCCGGATGGGGTGCGGTGGAGGCGGTCTGCTGCGACCTGAACGACGACGGCCGGGCCGACCTGATCGTCGCCAACTGCTCCGAAAACTCCGTCCACCGCGATCCGGGCTCGTACATCTATTACCAGGGGCCCGAGGGCTTCGGGTCCGAACCGTCGGTCAAGCTGCGAACCGCCCGAGCCCACGGCGTGGCCTGCGCGGACCTCGATCGCGA
>JAAYCJ010000108.1 GCA_012729815.1 Phycisphaerae bacterium
CCGCCGCGATCAAAAGTATATCTGCAACCGCAGCCCATACACAATCGCCACATCCCGATTCTGAAACCCCGCCCCGGGGTTGACGATTACCTGCAGGTCCGGCGTCAGCCGCACGCCCGGCCGAAGCTCCATGTTGTAGAACATCTCCACCCCCTGCTCCGAATGTACGTGCAGCACGTCCGGCAGATAGTCGCTCATGTCCGACCGGTAATATCCGATCCCGTAGTTGTCGTTGTCCCGCTCGGGAATCCCGCCTCGGCCCATCCACCCGAGGCTGTAGAACCGCTCAATCGGATTGCTCTTGCCCGTCGAAAGCCCCAGCCGTCCGTAGAACCCCCACCCCTGACGCGGGTCCTCCGCCTCCTGATGCACGTACTGCTCAAACCGGTAGTACACCACCCAGTCATGGTAACTGTCCCGATAGCTGCTGAAAAACGGCGGAATCCCCCGCTTGCGGGCCAGGTCCAACGCCCCGCACCAGAATGCCGGATCGAGAAACTCCTTCAAGCCCGGAAACCCCGAATCGCAATCCGGCCGGTCTTGCATCAACCGGTACGGCCGCGACCGCCACGCGTACCCGAACGTCTGATGGCCCGGCCGCCCCCACGGGGCCACCTTCACGTCCAACTCCTGACCCACCGTGAACCAGTCCCGACCGTTGAACAAAGCCGAAAACCCCGTCGTCTTCGCCGTATCCGCCGGGTCGTTGTCCAGAATTCCCGTCATCAACCGCACCCGATCGTTCGGCAGCCAGATCCCCGCCAGCACCATCGTCGTGTGCGGAATGAACGGGTTCAAAGCCGGCTGCGTCCGCATCCCCGCACCCAGAAACTGGTCCCGCTCCAGACTGCCCAACAGCATGTTGTCCGACCCGTTGAGAATGTCCACCTTGCCCGCCACCACCACGAACTTCTCCGACAAGGCCTGGGCCAGGTAGTACTCCGACAGCGTCACCTGCCCCGCCTCCTCGACCATCGGAACCACCGCCGCAAAGTTCACCGGCGACAATGTTCCAGCCCGGCAGTTGAGGCTCCGCCCGAACTGCATCCCGCCCCGCAGCGATACAAAGCCCCCCTCCCACAAGCCCATCCGGGCAAAATCCAGCCGCACCCGCACCTCCGGCGCCCCAAAATATGACAGCCCGCTGTTAGTGTCCAATCCCCCGTGCGCGTTGCCCTGCAGGAACTGGGCGATGCTCCCATCCACAATGATACCCTCGTCCGCGAGTTCCTGCCGCCCCTTGAGCCACGCCCCCGTCAACGTCGTCGCCCGATAGTCCGGCACCTCATCGATCAGCGACCGCAACTCCCCGTGGCGGTGCGTGCCCCACGTGTACTCCGGCGGCGGGTCGGACTGCCCCCACAACAAGCACGCCCTCCCCAGCACCACAAGCAGCGTCAGAAGATAGGAAACGCGATAGCCCATTCAACCTTCATCTAATATCGGCGGGCTCCATACTACCAGATCGCGTCCATCCTGTCACGCACTACTCGCAATGCTCGGCCGCTCAAAGGGCCGCCACCGTGAGCAGACGCGCTACTCACTCCGTCCAAAACGCGTACAAGGCGGCGTTCCGAAGCTGGAACCGCAACCGAACCGCCTTGCCCGCCAACGCCGACAGGTCTCTGGCCCCCTTCCACCCGCACCGAAGGCGAACCGCGTCCTTCTTGACGGCTCGGCAGTTATCAGCGGTAAACGGCTCAACCACCCGCCCGCGCGAGTCGAGCACCTCGACCCGCAGCTCGCCATCAGAGGCATTGGCATTCAGGAAGAGCTGCTGCCCCTCCAGCCGAAGCGGCCTCGTGACGATCTGGCCGCCGGACCGATCCGCCTCCGCCGAGACAAACCCATCGACCCGGAGACGGGCCAACCCGACCGCGCCCAGCGGACCATCCCACGTCACGCCCTCCGGCGGCCGCCCGCTGTGGTCCACCGGCCGGCCGCTGTAGTAAAACCACAACTCGTCGCCCACGCGAATAGGCGGCGTCGAAGCCGCGTCGTTGTTACCGAACTCCCACGACCCCGCCGGACCCGTCGGAATAAACGGCTGACGGTGCGCATCGGACGTGTCGATCCCGCCCCGATCCTTGCTCGCGAACTGCGGCCCGACCAGCGGCCGATACGGACGCTCCCAGTGCCGACCGTTATGGCTCACCGCCAGATGCACATCGCACGTATCGCCCATCTCCACGTGGTAAATCTTGCACAGCCCGAGATACAGGCTCTCGTATCGCATGATCTGCATGGCGTAAACCTGGTCGCCGAACGCGTCCCGTTCGTCAACGTCCATCATGCGGTACGTATCGGTCCAGTTCAGAAAGTCGTCGCTCTCAGCATACCCGCGATACCGCCGGTCGTGATACCCCATCTTCACCGACGCCACGTACTTCCGCCGAACCGGATCGTAGTGAACGCTCGTCGCGTCCAGACTCTGTGGCAGGATCACCCCGCGCCGCGTCCAGTGAACCCCGTCCGGCGAACTCCAGCCCTCCGTCCCGCTGTACCGAAGCTGGAGCTTGTACCGGAAGTCCGGCCGTGGATCGTCCGAGTCCACGATCATCGACCCGACGCCCTTGGTATCGATCACGATGTTGTTATCGAACGAGCCGCCGAATTCATGGACGCCCACCGGCGGTTTCTCCCAGCGAATTCCATCATCGCTGACCGCCAGGCACGTGCGCGAACGCTTGTGATTGCCCGGCTGAGGATCGTGGGCGTAGTACCACAGCCGGAATTGCCCGCTCTTTTGACGCTCAACCGCACCGAAAACGAAAGTCGCGTTGCCCTCCCACGGCCGGTCGGGAACGAGGATCGGATTGCCCGCGTGCTTGACCGGCCGATGAAACACGCGGCGGATGTTGCACACCCGATCAACACACCAGTCGTCGATAAAGAGCTGCCTTTCACGCCCCACCTTCAGAACCTTCGGCGGCTCGGGCGCCTCCGCTCCCACGTCGCGAATCGCAGGCTCAGCCGCGGCCACCTTCGCCCCGCGCTTCAGAACCTTCCCTACGCGAACCGCGTCCCAGTGGCCGCTGCCCCGCGCATCGGGATATCCGGCGTTGCCCAGGTTGATCGCAAAAACCTCGCCGCCCGGCAGAAGGTCCTGGAACGTGCCGATAAAGGTCTCCCGTTCCGGCTCACCCGCGTACAGATCGACCACCCTATCGTGGCGATGCAGCACAAACCGCACCCACGCCCCTTGCGGCAGCCCCTCAATCACCCCATCGCGCCGGCCGCCGTGCTCGACCAGGTCGATCCGGTACGTCCCCTGCGACGCGTCCCCATTGGCGTACAGATCAAGGGCCACCGGCCGCGGCTGCTCCCAGTCCGTCTGTTCCAGCCCGCCCTCCGCCCCGAATACCGGATCGGCCAGATACTTCAGCTCAAACGCCCCGGGCGCTCCGCCCGGCGTCTGGCACGACAGCACCGGCCAGTCCACCAGCTCCACCGACCCATCGACGACCGGACGAAACACGAACTCCACCACGCAATCCCCAACCGCCTTCGGCGCGTCCCACGCCCGCACCAGACGAACCCGGGCCTCCTGGTCGGGTCCGAACGCCGCCACGTGCGCGCACCGCCGCCCCTGATACGCAAAGTCATCCAGAATGCGGGCCCGCGTCTGATGGTCGGTAATCGCCCCGGCGTTCCGGGCGCAAAAAAGCGTATCGGTGAAGTTCTCGAAATCCACGTGAAGCGTCGAACCGTCGCTCCGGACCGCCTCGTTGGCCTTGCCCTTGACCATCGAATGCTCCTTCATACCAGCGTCTGACTTCTCGTCCGCCCAGCTATCCCGGCATGATATTGAACGTCTTCGGCGGTTCGCCGGTCCACGAGTGATAGATGGCCCCGATGATCGTCGGCGCCAGCCCGCCCAGCATGTCCCCTCCGATCAGGCCAAACATCAACGGCTTGAGCCGCTGATACGTCGACGCCCCGCCGTACTTCATCACCGTCATCTTCACGAACCACCCGAGCAGGAACGAGACCGCGAACGCCTTGCCCGGCATGCTCGCCCACACCACAAACAAAATCGGATGCAGCGGCCACTTCGGAAGCCGCAGCCGCAGCGCCGTAAACAGCAGCACCAGCCCCAACCCCGCGCCAAACGCCAGAATGTACGACAGATCCGGCGACATCTCGGCGAACCGCTGCCAACCCGACAGCGACTCCGCGTACTCCAGGCTCTCCTGCGCGATCAGCCGCTGCTTGACCCGCAACGCCTCCTTGAACGGAAACTGCGGGACGCTCTTGGTCGCCCACATGTCGCTCATGTTCGCCCCGCGGTCGTACTGGAAGTACATCGTCAGCGGCAACGCCACGCCCAACCCGACCACCAGGGCCAGGCCGCAGAATACCGCCGTCCGCCCCACCTTCACCTTCCGCATGTCCACCAGCTTCAACGCGTTGACCACGAACGGCATCAGCGCCTCGCGCGGATCGATCATCAGCACCATGCCCAAAACCAGCATGATCAGAATCGGCTCGGGTCCCAGCGCCTTCGCCCCGAACAACCCCCACAAAATGACCGCCGAGAACGTGTACGGCTGCAGGAAGAACATCCCCGTCTCCGCCACGATCCGGCCCATCACCAGGAAAATGATCACCACGCCCGCCGCGTATAGCACCGCCAACTGCCAGTCCAGGCCGACCGCTGCGATGTTCAGCACGAAAATCGCCATGCAGACCAGAAACACCCTCGCCCCCCACACCGCCTGCCGGTCCGCCTCCCCCTCGCTCCGAAGCCGCACCGCCTGGCTGAACACGCTCCGATAGTAGTGGCGCCCGGTGTACAGCAGCGCCATCAGAATCCCGAAGTACGAACCGAAGTTCAAAAACGACTCGAGCTTCAAGCCCATGTAGTCGCCCCCGCCCCGGATCGAAATCCCGTACCCGGCGAAAAAGCCCACTATCCAACAGAAGATAAACGGCCCGATCGCCAGCGACAGCGACACGTCCGTCGCCAGAAAATACGCGAACGCGATCACCGTAAAATACAGCGTCGGCATCAGCATGGCGCTTCCCTCCCCCTTCTGGAAGGTGGGAAACAGCGGCGCCAGCGAACTCATGTCGATCTTGAGCGGGATATGCATCATCGCGTTCGGATACCACGTGTACCCGTAGTTGTTCAAATGGATCAACAACACGCCCGCCAACCCCAGCCAGAACAGCTTGCTCCCGAACACCGACCCCTTGGCCTGACCCTCCTCCGGCAGAAGCGAATTCGTGAACGTCGCGATCGGATACGGCAACTGCTCGTGGTCCGACCACTGCCGATGAACCACCACCGCCAGCGCCACCAGACCGATCCACAGGGCCAGAATCACCGTCATCCAGAACGCCAGAGTCCGAACCCACGCTGACCAGGGTATCTGGCTCAGAGAAATGTGATTCTGCCCCGTTCGCATCCCGGACACAAAGGCCGTCCGCGCCCCCTCGTCTTCGCCGTCGACCAGCATGACCTCCGGGACCATGTCGATCACGCCCTGTTCCTTCCAACCGGGTTCGGTCTGCGCATAGTGGTGAGGCATCATGATCGAACTGGTGAACGACCGCAAAAGCCCCGACCCCGGTATGCAGCACGCCACCAGCGTCAATGCCAGAATGACCGCCAGCTCCCGCCCGCTCAACGCCAGCCGACGCGCGATCAGAAACAACGCCGGATTCACCACCAACAAAAACACGATCAACGCCCCATAGACCGACATCGGCATGTTGTTGCCGACCAGCATCGTCTGACGCATGATCGCGTCGTTAAAATACGTGAATCCGCAGAATACCGATGCGCCCAGCAGACCCAGAACAATTGCTCGCAGTGTCATCCCGCTCGTTCCCTTTGGCTTGCCCGTCCATGGACCGACTTCCCACGTTGCCCTGGCGTGCGGAGGTCGCCGTCCGAGGATAGTGGCGGGCAGCAGATTGCTCTTCGATTAAGAGTTATCAGCAGAACTCACAAGCCGCACCTCTCAATGTACCTCTGTAGCGATTCTTTTACAAGTTCCCGCCCCACCGGTTCGCCGAAAACCGCCAAAGTGCCTCAAAAATGCCGATCCGATCCCCGCTTGCCCGCCCGCACCGCTCCACGGATAATACCCAGTCGGAAGGAGGGCCGTGATGGGTGACGTTCCCGATCTGAACTGGGGAATCGATTTTCCGCGAATCAGGCTGCCGTCGATCCGTGACCTCGAACGACTCCGCGCCCTGCGAACCGAACGCCCGGAGGCGAAACCCGATACGCTGTTGCGACTGGCCATGGAAGAGGACCTGCTCCGCGATCTGGCCGAGTGCTTTCATCCCGACGTCGATCATCCCGACGAACGAACCGTCCGCCGAGTGCGGGTCGTGGACCTCGCAGCGGTGGCGGCCCGCTTCGCCGATACGGCCAGGGCGCTCGGCTTCAGCGATCCGGCCCAGCCGGCGGCTCCCGAACTTCGCCTCTGGTCCTGCCGGATCGACTCCGATGCGCCGGTCACGAGACTCCCGGTCCCTCTGTGTTGCCGAAGCTGCCTGTGGGGAACGCCCGCGAGGCTCACCGGCGCAGCGATCGATGGGCCGGTTCAGTTCATTGGCGTACGATTCCTCGCCTCAGCGGAGTTCGCCAACGCGACCTTCGCCGACCGCGTACGCTTTGCCCACTGCATCTTCCACGGCCCAGCCGACTTCGCCAACTGCCGTTTCAACGCCGAACTGACCTTCGATAACACCCAGTTCCACCATATCCTGGACCTGGCCGGAACAAACCTCCAATCCGACCTCGATCTCCGTAATGCAGCCTTTGCCGCCAAGGCCTTTCTGAACCTCTCCGATCTTCAATTCGGCAACACCAAGCTCTTCGGCGGCCGCCTCCGCCTGACCTTCGCCCAGCTCCGAAGACGCCACGGCCTGATCGTCGGCGACTCGCCAAGCAGCGTCCAGACGCTCGCCGAACGGGTGCAAGCGAGCCTGCCCGAACCACCCGCCACGCGATGGCAGCGGCTGGTGTTCCGCCTCAATCTGAAGCGAATGGCCAGAGCCGCGGCACGCGACCAATATGCCGAACTCGCAGCCAACTTCGAAGCCCAGCGGACCGTCGACGCCCGCCAATCCCGAGACCTCTGCCTCTACCGCTATCGCGACCTTCGCCGAAGAACCCAGATCCGGCGGCTAAGCCCGCGCCGATGGCTGTGGGAGTGGCTGATCCTCAAGTGGGCCTTCGGCTACGGCCTGCGCCCCGTCCGTATCGCCGCAACGGCCCTGATCGTCATCCTCGCCTTCGCCCTGGCCTACCACACCGGCTTGGGCCTGCCCGCCGACCGCTGGGCCATCCAGACCACCGACCCCTTTCCCGTCTCGCTCGCCGCCGTCGAACCGTGGCCCGTCCGCCTCCAGGAGACGCTGCACATCTCAGCCGCAACCTTCATCGGACTGGGAACCCCGACGTGGCAGCCGATGTTGGCCGCCAAAATCGCCACAACCCTCGAAGCCGCCCTGGGACTCGTCCTGACCCTCCTCTTCGCCCTCGCCGCCTTTCGCAGATTCACCCAATAGGGCCACGCACCAGGCAGCCGCCACGGCCGAGCGGCTCAAAAAGACGGTCACGAACCAACCACTTTCCGCCCGCGCACATACACGTCCCGCGCCTCCAGCCGGTACTCGCCCGGCCCGCCGTCGACCCGTTCGCCGGATTCGACGATGCCGCCCGACGCGTATAGACCCTGCCGCCAGAAGACCTATTCCCGGCTCGCCGTCCATATCTATTCCAGCGTTTGTTTGACGGCAGAGATCAGTTGGAGGTCCATGATGCTTCCACCGGGTTAATCTGTGCGGTTCCGGCCTTGAACGCCGACAGCAGAGTCTGATCGTCGTGAGGTGAAAGGAGAAAACGGGGTCCGCCATCGATCGGAAGGCAGATGGCGGCGGGTGTGGCCTGGATTTCGTCGGGATTATCCATGAGATCGACGACCCGAACGTCCTTCGCCGCAAGCGGAAGCGTGATGGTGCCGGTTTGTTCCGGCGTGCCGGCGTGCCAGTACACCAGGAGGTAGCCGTCGGGTCCTTTAAAGACCATGCCGCGGACGTCATCGCCGATTTTTTCCTGCCCGACGAACTCCTTGCCGTCCAGCATCCAGGTCATGGTGTTGTACGCACAGACGATCGGCTTGATTCCTCTCTGGCGGACCATGTTGTAGTGCCACTTTTCGTTGTAGGCCCGGAAAGCGAAGTAGATGAAATGCTTCACCCCGCCGGCCAGACCGATCAGATGGGAACGCACGCAGTAGTTGGCCTGAAGGCGTTCGGGAACCGCGATAGCCCTCATCGGCTCCGGAGAATCGTCGGGCAGATCCCGGTCTTCGTAATCGTCTGCGGCGAAGGAAAACTCCGTCCACCAGACGGGCATCCCCGGCCGGTATTTGTCGACCTCCGCTCGCACCGCCGCCTGGTATTCTTCCAGAGCGGCGGCCTCGGGAGCGTCCTTGCCGCCAAACACGTAGGGATGGACTGCAATACCGTCACAGGCCTGGGCGCCGCCGGCCTTGAGGAACCATTGTAAGTAATTCAATATTGACGGACACGACACGCAGGCCAGGATCACCGTGTTCGGATCGACTTTCTTGGCTTCTTCCATGGCGATCTGATGGACCTCGACGCAATTATCGACCGGCATCTCGCCGATGTACGGTTCGTTGGTCACTTCCCAGGCGTGCCCCTTGCCCTTGTACCGCTCCGCCTTGAGTCGCGAGAACGTTCGCCAGGCGTCCAGGTCTTTTACCGGCGGACGCCATTTGACGCCCTCGACCATCGGCCAGTTGGGAAATTCGCCGAAGAACATGTTGCCGATATTGAGCTTTTCCGTGACGGCCACGGCATTGTCCGTGAATCGCCAATCATACTGTCCTTGCACCGGTTCCCGATACGCCCATCCGCACTCGTCGCGCGACCACTGGGCGCCGATCTTCTTGGCCAGTGTTGCGGCCAGACCGCCGTCATAGGCCGGGCTGATCCCGAACAGTCCGAAATAGTCCGTGGGCTTGAACGGCCGATCCAGCGGGTGCGGCCGGATCACGCCCATCGTCAGGACGTTGGTGTAACCGTGATTGTATTTCCGGTCCAGCACCTGCGTCTTCACCACATAGAAACCCTTGTGGGTCAGTTGGGGAACAATCGTCTGAATATCGGGCTCGCCGGCCGACAGGGTTTTGTCGGTTTGATCCTGATAAACGGTCTGACCGTAATAATCGGTCACCGTGGTCGTCACCGTCACCGGCAGATCCTCGGTTAACTGCTTGCCAAGGCGAAGATCCAACTTGATCGCGACCGGTTGGGTGTCCTCGAATACGTTTCGGTACTGATCCGTGCTCAGTGCGATCTCCACCGAAGGATTCGGCGGGAGAAATGTGAAGTCCAGCAGACCTTCCGGCGTGCTTTCAAGTTCCACCATCCACGATGCGCCCGGCGAACGTCGGAAGCGGACACTGGCGGCCTTTTGAATCGACAGGCCCATATCCAGGCGAGGCGCCCGACCAAAAGAAACGACATGAGGATTGACTGCGTAGAGAACGTCCTTGCCGTCGATCAAGAACTTGCCCTTCTGGTAGAATTTTTCCGGTAACCGGAAGAGCAGCACGCCACGCTGGTCCTTTCCCACCGAGGCAGGGTCGTATTGGTACTCGAAGCGGACCCCGTCCGTCTCGACTTGAACGGTCTGAGTCAATCCGATCGCTTTTCCACAGGCATCGATTTGTCCCGTCATCGTCAAAGCGACGGAGGTCCTGGACTCCTGGACGTCAGTCCACTTGTTGGGCGTCTGGCCATGTCGGTATTCGTCGCCGGCCTGGAAAAAAATAAACTGCCCGTTCTCCGCCAGCATCTGATGAAAACCAGTCACCTTCTCGATGCCCGGCCGTTCCGTTGGGTTCAGGACGACCTGAAATGCATCGGAATAAAACGTTCGATCGCGATAGGCGTACGAAAACTGCCCCAAAACGGGACTCGTCAATCCAATCACCGCCACGAGAGCCGGAAGGATACGCATAGTAAGACTCCTTGAGTCGACAAATGTCTCTGGTGTAAGAAAAAAGGGACATGGTGGTTTTCTATACCCGCCACCGCCACCCTTCATCCAGCATCGTCAAGTACTTGTCCACCGGCACATAATCGGCGATACTGTTACCCGAGCCCAGTGCATACCGGCCCGTCTTGCCGATCCTCGTCATCAGCAAATTCACGTGCTTGCGAATCTCAGTCTGGGAACTCCGGCACAAACGGTCCACGTCGAATCCGCCAAGAATCGCGATCCGATCCCCATACCGCTCCGCCGCCTCCGTCACCGGTAAAATCGCGTCCTCATACGAATGCTTCGCGTCGATCCGGATGGTATCGATCAGTTCGTCCATGATGGCCGCCAGGTTACCGCACGAATGCAGAATGCACGGCTTGTTCTGACCGTGAACAATATCCACCAGCCGTTGATACCACGGAAAAACAAACGTCCGAATGTCCGCCGGCGAAATCAGCGTCTGCGTCTTAAACCCCAGATCGTCGCTGATCACCAGCGATCCGACCTCCGGAAGCATCGTCATCCCCGCGTACATCGCCTCGTAGATCCGCCCGATTCGTTCGAATATCGCGTGGACCAGGTCCCTGTCGTCCGCCAGCAGAAGGCACAAATTGTTATACCCGCACAGCGACTCCGCCATCTCGAAAATCCCGCCCGTCTGCCCGATCATCTTCATCCCCGCCGGCAGCACGGACGCGACGGCCTCAAAATCGTCGAACCCCACCGTCTCCGGCTCGGGCCACGGATACCGCTGAAAACTCTCCCGGTCCGTAATCGGGTAATCCCCGGTCGTATCGACCAGACTCCCCGTCTGGATCCTCAGCGTCGGCCAGACCGGAACGTAGTCGTACCCCGCTCGGTGATAAAACTCCACCGTCGCCGCCGCGTCGGCCACCGGCTTGCCCAGCAACTGTTCCATGATCGGCCGGTCCACGAACAACTCGTAAAACGGCACGAAATCCGGCCTGCCTTCCCTCATCAGAACTTTGCGCAACTGCGAAAACTCCGGTGCGGGACGAATCCCGATATCGTCGATGCGGCGGTATGTGGACTCCATGCTCACTCCAGGGTGAAGGACTGTTTCGTATTCACCGCAACCTTGCCTTTGACTGTTTGAGAAAAGGAACCCATCCTTTCATCAATCGCCGCTGCATCATAACCATCCGGAACATGTGCGTCAAGCTAAAAATGATTGCTTTACCGCTTCAGCATCCCTATATGACAGTTTCTGCCTTTGACATTCTTCCGGATTCTCGATAAACTCTTTATCATGACAACGATCAGACCCAAATCCGGAATGACGATTCGTGAAATCGCGGAACTCGCCGGCGTATCCAGCGCGGCGGTCTCAGCCGTCCTGAACAACCGCTGGAAACAGATCCGCCTGACCGAGCAGACGCGGAATAAAATCGCGGCGGTGATCAAGGAGACCCGGTTTCAGCCCAACACAGCCGGAAAGGCCCTGGCCTATCGACGCAGCTTCGTGATCGGGATGATCGTCGAGAAGATCAACTTCTCCTTTCTGCCCGAGGCTTTGGAAGGCATCGAGGATCTGACCGAGCAAAAGGGGTATGGTCTACTGATGATGACCACCCGGAAGGACCCGGCCCGTCAGGAACGCATCCTCAACTATCTCCTGGCTCGAAATGTCGAGGGGATGCTCCTGGGCCCGGGCATTGACATTCCGCCGACTTTTCTGGAGACACTGGCGGCCCGGGTTATTCCCGTGGTTCAAATGGGGGAGGCGCCGGAGGGAAAGTCATTCGCCTGTGTCGACGGAGCACAAATCGGTTATCTGGGAATGCGGCACCTGCTCGAACGCGGGCATCAGCGTATCGCCTGCTGGGGGACATCGCCCATGATCCACGAAGGGATCGATCGGGCTATCCGCGAATCGGGGCGGGAGGTCCGGATCGACCACTGGCCGTTCTGCGATCCCATGGAGAGCATGGATCAATGGTTCCACGACACCGACCGGCCCACCGCAATGTTCGTCGGCAGCGACGAGGTCGCTTCCAGAATTCTCCATCGTGCCATTCGCCAAGGGGTGAAGATTCCCGAGGAACTGGCGTTGATGGGCGTGAACGACACCCAGGCCGCCGTCGAGGCCGCGATCCCGCTGACCACCGTCTCGCAGCCGAAGTATGAACAAGGCCAAGCCGCCGCCCAGTTGCTGTTCGACCTGATGGAGGGCAAGCCGGCCCAAAGCGTCGTTCTTCAACCCAACCTGGTCGTCCGGGAGTCGACGTAACGCCGATCCCGCCGGAAAACGAACGTCATCTGCCCGCCGCCCAGGTGTGTTCCGGCGTGTCCTACTGCCACTGGCCGTACCGCGGATCGCCCCGAACCGCCAACCTACCATCCACGTGATCGAGCGACTCATACCAACGGTCACGAACCGACCACGTTCCGCCCGCGCACATACACGTCCCGCACCTCCAGCCGGTACTCGCCCGGCCCGCCGTCGATCCGGGCCACCACCAGGTCCGCCCAACCGCCATCACGTATCTCACCCGTCTCCAGATCGTCGCCGCCCTTCCGCCGGAGCATCTCAACGATGTTCGTCGAGCAACAGCGGCTGACCGCGGCGACCGCCTCGTCCAACGCCATCGCCTCGTGCCGATACCAGACCCCCTCCGTCGGCTGCGTCAGCCAACTCAGCAAATTCGAAAACGCCTGATCCATCGTCAGCACGCTCGAAAACAGCGTGATCGGGTCGCGATCCACCACGTAGACGAACCGCCCGCTCGGATCGACCCGCCCGCGCATCCCGCTGATGGCGAACTCCTCGACCCCCTCCGCCTGACTCGAGAACATCGCGTCCGTCACCGCCATCACCCGCTCAAATCCCTTGCGGGCCAGCACGTCGCGAACGTACGCCGGCGCCACGTGCACCCCGTCGCAGATCAGCTCGGCGTAAATGTCCTCGCGAAGCACCGCCTCGACCGCCCCGCCCCCGTTGAACGTCTTGTGCGAACTGCCGATCGGCCCGTTCAGGAAATGGATGCAGTACTTCAATCCCGCCCCGATGGCGTCCGTGAACTGATCGTACGTCGCATTGGTGTGCCCTGCCCCCACCGAAATCCCCCGCCGGCTAAGGCTTTCGATCAACGCACACGACGCCTCCCCGTAATCCGGCGTCACGTTCGCCAGCCGCACCACGCCCGTCTCGTTGACCCCCTCGAACAGTGCCAGATCCGGCTCGAACACGAAATCCGGGTTCTGCGCCCCCGCCATCCGGGCGTTGATGAACGTCCCCTCCAACAGCCCGCCGAAGATCATCGACCCATCCGACCCGTTGGTCCCGCCGTCCATGTACCGCCTGAGCTGCCCGAAGCAGAACTTCTGCCGCTCGATCGGCGACGCCCACGTGCCCAGATACAGCCCCGTTACCCCCGTCCGCGCCCGCCGCGTCGCATAGTTCGGCAACTCCCGGGCGTACACCTCCTCCGAACCGTCGAACTCGCCCGTCCGCGGATCGTACTGCCCCATCGTGAACTCGAAAAGCCCCGCCCCGTGCGTGTGAATCTCCACAAAACCCGGCAGCAGATACGCCCCCGCCAGATCGACCGCCGGCCCGCCCTGCCGCTCTCCCGCCCGCAAAAGTCGGATCCGCCCATCCTCAATCAAAACGTCCAGATCGTTCCGGACCGCGCCGCCGCGGATGACTTTGCCGTTCGTCAGTCGCATCGGTTCCTCCACTCATCCGACGCCCGGGACCGCTACGAGTACGCGTCGATCGCGTCCATGATCGTCAGGAAACTCTCCTGCCAGCGGTCCTCGGGCACGTCCTCGGTGATCCCGATGATGAAGCCCGGCCGATCCCTGGCCGCATCGAGCAGTTCCCGCGTGGTCGCCGCGATCTTCTCTCGGCTGGCCAGGTGAATCGACGAAGGAAAGTTGATCCACAGACACTGGCCCGGCCACGCCTCGAACGCCTCGCTCAGCGTCATGTCCGTGTCCGGAGCCGGCGTGAACGCCTCAATATAGTCCAGCCCGCTTTCGGCCACCAGGCCCGCGATCCGCTTGTTGTTCGCGTCCAGGTGACAGCCGATCAGCTTGCCGTGCCGGTGAAGAATCTCGCCCGCCTCCCGGTAATGCGGCAGATAGTAATCCGCGAACACCTTCGGCCCGATCACCTCCACCGTCACGTTCCCGCCATAGTTGAAGTGCCAACACGGCGACTCCGCCAGCAGCTTGTACCGCCGCCGCGCCGCCCGAACGTTGGCCTCATACAGCCGCAGCACCTCGTCCCGCCGCTCCATCCACTCCATGCAGAACTGCTCGGTCCCCATCATCGAACTGATGATCGCCTGCATCGGCTCCAGACCGATGCCGCCGCGAAGAATGACGTCCTCGCCCACCATCGCCTCCGCCCGCGTGAACGCCTCGTACGCCGGCTCGTACGCTTCGTTGTCGATCATGAAGATCAGCGGCTTGTAGTCCTCGGGCCCGCTGAACACGTGCTTGCGGCACCAACTCGTAAAACCCGCCGGCTCATGAATCTCGGTCACCGTTCCCACCGGCGTCTGGTGCTCGATCCGCGTCAGCGACTTGCCGTTCTCGACGTAGCTCGTCTGCACCACCTTCACGTCTGGCCGGTGCGACCGAAGCACGGGAACCGAGCGATCCACCACGCACAATCCCCGATTCCGCAGCTCACGCTCCACCGCGCAGCGGGGCAACTTGCTCTCATATACCGTAAACGACCGCTTGTCCGTCGCCTCGCCCCGCAGGGCCGTCTCGACGCGCCGCCGCGGCGTCAAATTGGTCCTGTTCGCCATCTCACCACGCATCCGTTCGGAACGGCGAAGCCGGAAGCCCCGCCTCGTTGTACAGGTTGCACTCCGGATTGTCCGCCCAGCCGTAACGCACCGCCGCCGGCTTGGACACCTGATCCGACCAGACCGCCACCCGATCCCCCTCGATCGCCGCCTCCGCCCACACGAACCGCTGATCCGGCCCCGCGATCGCAAAGCCGGCAAGCTTCTCGCCCCGAACCGCCAAGCCGCCATCCACGTGGTCGAAGCGCAAATACGCCTTCCCGTCGCGAACCTCCATCGAACGATAGATCGGCCCGCTGTACGCCACCTCCTCGCCGTACACCTTCGCCCGCGCCCACAACCCCAGCCGCCGGCCTACCTCCTGCTTGTTCTTTGGATGAATGTCCTCCGCGTCGCCGATGTCGATCGCCACCGCCAACCCCGTGTTCGGCACGTCATCGAGAATCTTGAGCTGCGCCTCGCGAAGCCGTGCCCAGCCGCTCTCGCCCGGCTCCGCCGCACGCGCCTGGAAGTTCGCCAACTGCACCACGCCGAACGCGAAATCCCCCTGTCCCCACACCTTCCGCCAACCGCCGATCAAACCCGACATCAACGCCGTATAGTAACGCCCTTGCCCCGCGTTGCTCTCGCCCTGATACCAGATCGCTCCGCGGATCGCATACGGCGCCAGCGGATGGATCATCCCGTTGTACAGCGACACCGGGCTGTTGACCGCCCCGGGAACGCCCGCATCCATCGGCTTGCCCAGGTCGAACCGCTTCGGCTCAAGCTTCCGCTCCACCTTGCACAGCCACGTCCCGGTCAAATCGATCGCCGCCTCCTCGCCCTCCACCGGCACCAGCTTCATCTCGCCGCCCGAAAACCCGCCGCCCCCGTAGTGATCGAACGCCCGCACCGCCACCACCGCTCGACCCGGCCGTACCAGCCGGCCCGGTACGCGATACTCACGCGGCGCCACCCAATAGCTCGTCGTCTCGCTGCCCGTCGCCCCGACCCGCTCGCCGTTGAAATACGTCGTGTCGAAGTCATCCACTGCGCCGAGGCTCAGCGTCAACTCCCGTCCCGCCCAACTCTCGGGGATCGTAACCTCGCGGCGAAACCACACCACCCCGTTAAAATTCCACTCGTCCCCGTAATACTGCCACTGACCCGGAGCCGTCACCGCCACCCAGTCACCAGTCTCCAGGTTTGGCTTGGCCCAGCCCTGCTCGAAACCGACGTTGCCCGTATCGCTTCGGTCCGTCGCCTCCTCCCAATCCGCCAGCGCCTTCATGTAAACCTTGCGCCCCGCCGCCGCGTCCTTCGGATCAAGACGCAGTTGCTCGTACGTCGGACGAAGCGCCGGATCGCTCGCGAACCCCTCCTTCGGCGTCCACGTCTCCGCGTTCGTCCCGCCCCACGAACTGTTGATCAATCCCACCGGCACGTCTAGCTCGCGATGCAGCTCGCGCCCGAAATAGTACAACACGGCTGAAAAATGCGGAACCGTCTCCGGCGTACAAAGCGCCCAAGCCCCCTTCACGTCATCGGCCGGCTCAGCCGATGGAACCTGCGGAACCGTATACAGCCGAATCCGCGGCCAATCCGCCGCCGCAGCCTCCTCTGACGCATTCGCCGACGCCCACACCGGCCACGCCATGTTCGACTGACCCGACCCGATCCACACCTCCCCCACCAACACGTCGCCGACCCGAACCTCCTCCTCGCCGCACCGGACCACCAGCTCGAACGGCCCGCCCGCCGCCATCGCCGCCAGCGTCACCCGCCACCGCCCATCAGAACCGGCCTGCCCATCGGCTGCTCGGCCAGCGAACTCGACGATGACCTTCGCGCCCGGCTCCGCCCAACCCCACACCGGAACCGCGATCCCACGCTGAACCACCATGTGGTCGCTGAACAATCCACCCAAACGCAGCGCCGCCTCCGCACTGCCCGCAAGCATCAACACCACCACAAACGCCATCCGTCCGCATCGCACCATAGTTCCCATCCTCACATCCTCAACCCTCAACAGCCGCCTCTACGCCTGTCCCAGACGCACCCACCGAATGTTCGAAACGCAATCCTCCACGCACCAGAACGTCAGCAGAACCTCGCCATTTGAAAGCTCCACGAAATGCGGCGCCCCCAGCTTCAACGCGTGAAACGCCTCCACCATCGTCTCCGCCTGCTTGCCGCCCACACCGCCCGCCAGCGGATTCCACAGGCAGTCCTGCCGGACCGTCCGCCACCTCCCATCCGCACCGATCTCACCCGTCGCGCCCCAAAGCCCCGGCTTGTCCATCCGACGGTACGCGCAGAACACCCGATTCCCGCCCAGATACAGCAGCGCCGGCGTCTGACCCTGCAGATCGGTCAACTGCGGCCGACCGAAACTCCTGCCGCCGTCCGTGCTGACCGCGCAGCTGTTGTTCCGATCCACCCCCTTGCCCTCGTCGTACGTCCACGCCATCGCCACCAGCCGACCGTCCGCCATCTCCACGATCTTGCTTTCCCAGTAGATCACCTGCTCCGACGTCCCGTCCATCACGTCCACATACCGCGGCCAGCTCTTGCCCTTGTCATCCGAAACCAACGCCACCGCCTTCATCCCGTTCGGACACCGGCCGTCCCACCCGCGCCACGTCGACGTCGGCAACATCAGCCGCCCATCCGAAAGCTCCGCGATCGGACAGCACAGCTCGAACTCCGGCCCCTCAATCGGCGGAGCGATCGCCTCGCCGCCCGTCCACGTCTTTCCGCCGTCGCCGCTGCGGTACAGTAGAAACCGCGTCGGCACAAACCCCATGTTCGCCGGATTGGTGTACCCCATCTCCGGATCCTTCCGATCGTACTCCGGAAACAGTGCGATGATCTGACCGTCCGAAAGCCGCGAAAGCCGGCAGCTCTCCGACCATCCCGGCCGCAACGCCCGAAGCCGGCCCTGCTCCCGCCACGTCGCACCGTTATCCTCCGACCGCACCAGCACCACCCGCGAATCGACGCTCTCAAACGCCTCGCCCAATACCACCGCCGCCAGCAACTGTCCCGGCCCAACCTCCACCACCGACGGGAAGTACGCGTGGACCGACCGGAGAAATGCCTTGGGATTCCGATACACGATGCCGCTGCCTTTGACCACGGGGGTGTCCATTGCTGGCTCTCCTTCTTCAGGGGTCTCGATGCCGCGAGTTTCGCGCATTCTACCGTCACCGTCACCGAAAGAAAGCCCCTCCAACAAACGCCCCTCAAAAAAAGCCCCGCTGCGGACTTTCACCCAATCCGGCCGGCAATCGTTGGGGAATAGTCCCCACTATTCAGGCTCGCCAGATCACAATCGAAACGCCACATCATAACTCTGGCATTCACAACATCTTACGACGGCGCAATTCCCAAAAAACCTGGCACGGCCCTTGCATATAGGACCAGCGACACAGCAAACAACGACGCGGGCCTCAAAGCCCTTTGAAATCCCAAGACCAATCCACCGTCCAAACAATTGGCTCGCACCCGCCGGGTGCCAGCCGGAACGGATCTGATCCGACCGGCCCGGGGCCACCCCTGCGGTGGTGATCGCGAATGCCGGACGATTGCACCGAGCTTTTTTCGGAACGGTGTAGTTCCGATCGGTACCTCGGTTGTCGGTTGCAAGGGCCTGGGCCGGCAACGGTCGTCGGCAAAACGCGTTCACCAAATTCGGCAAACAAAGACCTCGGGCCGGGACGGCATTGCGGCTGCCGAAAGCCAAAGCTCTCGGCAGCCGCTTCTTTGCGCCCACACGTTCCCAAATGCCCGTCCGCCGCCCTCGGCAGACTTTCCGCCAACGACGCCGAAGCGCTACTCAATAAACTCCGGCATCGCCACCGCGTCGGCCCCCTTGTCCAAAAGCCGCTTCGGAACGCCAAGCCGCTCCATCCGCAAAAACACACCCCACGCCTTCCCCTCGTTCGACCCCAGCGAAATCACCAGCTCGTGATCGCCCGCCGACGCCGACACCTCGATCCGCCCGTCCTGCCACAACGCCGGGTTCGTCCCCTCCGGATCGTGGAACACCCGACGACCGTCCATCCACACCTTCACCGGACCGTCATACCCCAGCCAGATCGCCAGCTTCATCTTCTCCGCGCACCGGAAACCCAACGCATAGTGAATCAGCACGTCCTGCGGCGCCCGCGCCGCCAACTCCGCACGACGCTCCGCGAAATCGCCCGGAAATGTGTGCCGACGCCACCCAAGCTTCCGATCCGACGTGTCCGGACAACCGAGCTTGCCCAGCTTGCCCGCCGAACCCTGAATGTCGCTGATCCGCATCGTCCGCACAAACGGCGTGATCGGCCGCGGCGTGCCCAAAGGCAACGGCCCAAACACCGGCAGCGACCGGTCCGCCTCATCCGTGATATTGCAGTACGGATCGACGCCGTACCCGTAATGCACAGCCAGGTTGCTGATGTCGCCGTCCTGCAGGCACGTCCGAAGAACCGCCTCGTTGCCTTCCAGGTCGATCCGGAAAATGCTCGGAATCGCCTCGTACCGAAGATCGGACAGATCGAAACCCGACGGCCGCCCTGCCGCGATCAACTTGCCCACCACGTGGTCGAACCGCACCCGCACAAAGCCCGGTCCCATCTTCATGCCCTTCACCGCGATCGGCGGCTTGACGTCCTTCGCCATCCCCGTCAGCGCCGCCGTCGCCTCGGCCAGCCGCTTGCCCAACCGTATCTGCCCGAACCCGCCGATGTGAATCAAATCGTCAATCTCCAAGTCGATCGCCGGAACCACCGCCAGCCGGTCGATCACCTCCGGCAATCGCCGCTGCTGTTCCTGAACGTCATTCCAAAATCGGGACGCGGTCCCCGAAGCCACCACCCGCGCAATCTGCACCATCACAAACGGCAGCCGCGAATCCCCGAACTCCTTCCGGAACGCCGCCACCAGCCGCTTCATCTTCAGCGTATAGACCTTGCACGCCTCCGGACCGGTATCCGAGCACCCCTGATACCAGATCACCCCCGCCACCTTCCCGCCGTTCTTTACGAACCGCCGAACCGTCGCCCCAAACAAACTCCGTCCGCCAAGCTTCTTGAGACGCGGGTCCCACTGGTCCATCGACGTCCCGCCGTGTGCGCACGAAATCAACCCCTGCGGAACCCCGGTCAGCCGACGCATCTCATGACCGAACGGCACGCCCGGCCCGCGACCCGAACCCTTTGGCCGACCGTCGCCGCCGCCCAAATCCGTATGCACCTGATCCACCGCCTGCGCCAGATTGTGGATCGGATCCGTCGCCGCCGCCCACCGATCGTCCATGTAAAACGCCCGAACCAGCTTGTCCGTCTTGATCGGCGGATACTCCCGACCGATCCCCTCCATGTTCGACTGACCGCCCAGTATCCACACGTCCCCCACCAGCACGTCGCTGACCTTCATCTCCTCCGCCACGCCGCCCTTCGAGTCGACAACCCGCAGCTCCACCTCATACGGCCCGCCCGCCGCCAGCCCCTTGATCCGCCCCTCAAACCGCCCCTTCGCCGCCGAACCGACCCGCACCCAGTTATACCCGCGCACGGTCTTCCCGTCCGACTGCACCCGGACCTCAACCTTGCCGTTCGATCCGCTCTTGCCGGTAATCGCCGCGTCGCAAACGCCCTGCCGGTTCCGCTGCAGCACCATCCGATCGAAAAGACCCGTCACGATCTCCATTATGCATCCTCACAAAAAAAGAAGCCGCCAGTATATCCCCACCACGCCCGGAATCAACAGAAGATACGGCTCTCAAATGTGGCTCCGCCGCCCTCGGCGGAGTCTTCTCTCTACTATTCTGACTTCCCGCTTCTGGCTTCTCCCTCCGCGTGTTCCGCGTGCTCCCTGCCGCCCCTTTTCCCTTGATCGCCGCCCCCCGCCCCTATACCCTGTCAGCACGGACACCGCGTCCGATCAAGGAGACCAGTTCGCAGATGATCGTCACCATCGACGGCCCGGCCGGCAGCGGCAAATCGAGCCTCGCAAAACGTGTCGCCAAAGCCCTCCGCTGGATGTACCTCGACACCGGCGCCACCTACCGCGCCGTCGCCTACCAGGCCCAGCGGCAAGGCCTCGACATCCATCAGCCGGAGGAACTCGACCGCCTCTGCCGAACCCTCGACCTCGACTTCCAATGGGCCGACAACGGCGACCTCCGCGTCATCGTCGACGGCGCCGACGTCAGCGACGCCATCCGCACCGAGCAAATCTCATCCTTCGCCAGCCGCGTCGCCACCCTGCCGCAAGTCCGAAACGCCATGGTCGACAAGCAGCGACAACTCGCCGCCCAATTCGACAACGTCGTCACCGAAGGACGCGACCAGGGAACCGTCGTCTTCCCGCACGCACAACTCAAAATCTTCCTCGACGCCTCCGTCGAGGAACGCGCCAAACGCCGACAGCTCCAACTCGAACAATCCGGTCAACCCGCTGACTATGACCAGATCCTCCAGGCCATCCGCCAACGCGACAACCAGGACTCCACCCGCGCCACCGCCCCCCTCGTCGCCGCCGAAGACGCCGTCAAACTCGACACCACCAACCTCACCCTCGACCAGGTCGAAACCAAAGTCCTCGAACTGATCCAAGCCAAAAGGAGCAGCCGACCATGAGACGCTGGTACCGCTTCTGCCGAATATGGTGCCGGGCCTACGTCGGCGGCCTCCACTTCGGCCGCGTCTTCAACCAGCACCTGGTCCCCGCCGAAGGCCCGATCCTCGTCGTCAGCAACCACCAGAGCTTCTTCGACCCCGTCCTCGTCGGCTACGGCCTGAGCCGCGAACTCGACTACATGGCCCGCGACACCCTCTTCCGCAACCCGTTCTTCGAACGCCTCATCCGCTCCCTCAACGCCTTTCCCGTCCGACGAGGCGAGGTCGACGTCTCCGCCATCAAGGAAACCCTCCGACGCCTCAAAGCCGGACGTGCCGTCCTGCTCTTTCCCGAAGGCACCCGAACCGTCGACGGCCGAATCCACGAGTTCAAACCGGGCCTGGCCATGCTCGCCCGCAAAGCCGCCGTCCCCGTCGTCCCCGCCGTCATCGACGGCGCCTTCGAAGCCTGGCCGCGAAAGTCACCCGTCCCGCGACCGCTGGCGCCCATCCACGTCTACTTCGGCCAGCCCTGGACGCCCGAGCAGATCCGCTCCACCGAACCGGAGATCCTCGTCCAGCAACTGCACACCCAAATGGTCAACATGCAACACCACGTCCGGCAAATGGCCGGCCGAAAGCCATACAATTACACGACATGAAGATCATACTCGCCGACAATCGCGGTTTCTGCCCCGGCGTCCGACGGGCCGTCCAGAAGGCCCTCGAATCCCTCGATGAATACGGCACCGTCTACAGCCTCGGCCATCTCATCCACAACCGGCAGGTCGTCGACGACCTCATCCGACGCGGCCTCAAGGTCGTCGAGGACATCGCCGACGTCCCGGAGCACTCAGCCGTCCTTATCCGATCCCACGGCGTCAGCCCCGCCGTCCTCCAGCGGGCCAAAGAACGCCGGCTTACCGTCATCGACGCCACCTGCGGCCTCGTCCGACGAGCCCAGGAACTCGTCGCCAGACTCTCCCGCGAAGGCTACCACGTCGTCGTCATCGGCGACGCCAACCACCCCGAAGTCCGCGGACTGATCGGCTACGGCGAAAAGGTCACCGTCGCCGCCGGGCCCGAAGACGTGGCCCAACTCCCGCGACTCGCCCGACTCGGCGTCGTCGCCCAGACCACCATCAGCCCCGCCCGTGTCGCCGAGGTCGTCGGACTCCTCATCCGCCACGGCTTCTCCGAAATGAAAATCCTCAACACCCTCTGCGACCAGTCCATCGCACGCCAGCAGTCCGCCACCCGACTCGCCGGCGAGGTCGACGTCATGTTCGTCCTCGGCGGACTCGACTCAGCCAACACCCGACACCTCGCCCAACTCTGCCGCGAAGCCGGCGTCCAAACCCACCACCTCGAACACTTCGGCCAGTTCGAACCGGCCATGATCGCCGGCGCGAACCAGGTCGGCATCACCGCCGGGGCCTCAACCCCCGATCGCCTCATCGAAGAATTCGTCACCAAAGTCGAAGAGGTGGCCCAGACAACGACGTAAACGAAATCCGGACATAGGAGCAGCCGCAACCGATGCAGACAGCGGACCAACACCAGGCCAATCTTGGACGCAACCTCGAATCGCTCCGTTCCGTGGACCCGGACCTCGCCGACCGCATCCAGACCTGCCCGCTGCCCAACGACCTCCAACCCGCCGAAACCTTCGACGGCTGCGACTCCTTCCGCGCCGACTCCCTCAGCGACTCCGGCTGGTTCGCGCACACCTCCATGCCCGCCGTCCGCGAAGAGGCCCTCGTCGACCAGTTCGAACACGGCGGTTCCAACGTCCTCCTGCCCGGATCGGGACACGGCTACGCCATCCGCGAACTCCTCGAACGACTCGGCCGCCACAATACCGTCTACGTCTGGGAAACCCGGACCATCCACCTCGCCCTCCTCCTGCGGCTCTACGACTTCGCCGCCGACCTGGCGACCCGGCGACTCGCCCTGATGCTTGGCGACGACCTCGAAAAAACCCTCGGCGACTTCTTCGTCAACCATCCGCGAATGACCCCGCCCGCCAAGATGATCTCCTGGCCCTGGCTCTCCCCGAACCAGGTCCACCAGTACTTCCAGCACGTCGAAGCCGCCGTCGCCCGAATCGGCCAGGTCCGCTCCGACCTCCTCAAAAACGCCCGCGCCAAGGTCGAGGCCATGACCGCCGAACCAACCCAGCCGCTCCGCGTCTTCGTCTGCTCCATGGCCGCCCGACCCGCCATGCACCAGGTCGCCCTCGACCTCGCCTGGGGCTTTGATCGCTTGGGCTATCGGTGCCAGACCCTCCTGATGGATCAGCCGGAGCATGGCTCCGCCCTCGCCCTCGCCGATGCCATCGCCGACTTCCGACCCCACCGCTGCGCCTCCGTCGGCCTCGCCCGACACGACCTGACCGTCCGACCGCCCGACGCCATGCCCTTCGCCTCCATCCTCGGACTGCCCG
>JAAYCJ010000109.1 GCA_012729815.1 Phycisphaerae bacterium
TGTAGTGTTTCCCACGAAGTGAGACATTCGGGCGGGTAGAATAGGAGACGGTTTTGGGGTCGGGAGTGGAGGGGGAACCAGGGTTCCCAGGTTCCCCCTCGGGCTCCCCCTCCTTCCTTCTTTCCCCTCCGAGGGAAGAAGGAGGCGGCCGAGACGGGACGGTGGCGTGGTCGCATCAAGGAGAACCGTCATGAGCGAATCGAAGCCGCGTCGTGCGTGGACGGCGGCCCGGAAGCTGCGGATCGTCTTGGAGACCTTGGGCTCGGACGTGAAGCTGGCTGAGGTCTGCCGTCGGGAAGGGGTCTCGCCCAATCTGGTCTACAAGTGGCGTAAGCAATTGGCCGGGTCGGCGGAGGCGATCTTCGCCCGGCCGTCCAACGGCCGGGACATCGATCGCCGGACGGCGAAGCTGACCGAGGAGAACCGCCGGATGAAGGACGTGATCGCCGAGATCACGGCGGAGAACCTGGAGCTAAAAAAAACGCTCTCGGACTGAGCGACCACGTTCAGCTCCCGCGTGCACTGCAGGAGGAGGTCCAGGCCTTGGTCCACGAGGCGAAAGAGCGCAGCGGCTTTCCCATCCGGCGGACGCTGGCGGCGTTGGCCATCTGCCCGTCCAGCTACTACCGCTGGGTTCGGACCGGTCCGGCTTGCCCGGCGGCGCCGCGGAGCGGTCCGGGGACGCTGTACCGGTTGCTGCCGGAGGAGCGGGGGGCGATCGTCGATTACGCGTTGTCGCATCCGGAGGTCCGGCATCGGGAATTGGCCTGGAAAATGCTGGATGAGGGTGTTTGCGCGGTCTCGGCGTCCAGCGTGTACCGGGTCCTGGGCGAGGAGCACCTGATCGGTCGCTGGGCGCCCAAGGCCCGGGCCAAGGGCCAGGGCCGCCAGGAACGCCCCGGCCGTCCGGATGAGCTCTGGCAGACGGACATCCGGTACACGAAGGTCAACGAACGGAGCTATTATCTGCTGACCTTCATGGACGTCTATTCGCGGTACATCGTGTATCACGAGCTGCTGCGGACGATGGATGGGCTGAGCGTCTCGATCGCGGCGGCCGCCGCGCTGGCCGCGCTGCCGGCGGGGGCGACCCCGACGATCCAGAGCGACCACGGGTCGTGCTTCATCTCGGGCGACTTCGCGGCGACCCTCAGGGAAAACAGGATCACCCACACCCGGATCCGGCCGCACACCCCGACGGACAACGCCGAAATCGAACGCTGCCAACGGACCATCGGCGAGGCGATCGACCAGCAGGAGCCGGACAGCTACGGCGAGGCCCAACGTGTGGTCGACGCGGTGATCGACCACTACAATCACGAGCGTCTGCACTCGGCCCTTGGGTTCCTGCGGCCGATCGATTACTATCGTGGAAACCCGGAGGCGCTGCTGGCCGAACGCCGCCGGAAACTGGCCACGGCCAGAGAAATCAGGAAACAGCAGAACCTTAAACTCAGACAACGCCTGATCCCGTTCCCGGACGAAAGACTGTCTCTTAATCAGAACCGCGTTTTGTCTCACTTTCTGTGAAACATATCAA
>JAAYCJ010000110.1 GCA_012729815.1 Phycisphaerae bacterium
AACAGCAGTAACAATGCGCTCTACGGTATGGCCGGCGACGACCTGCTGGACGGCGGCAGCGGCGCGGATACGATGGTCGGCGGCACGGGTGACGACCGCTATGTGGTGGATAATCCGTTGGATGCCGTTATCGAACTGGCCGATGAAGGCATCGATACCGCCTACAGCAGTGTGGATGCTGCGCTGTGGGCAAATGTCGAAAACCTGATTCTGACGGGCGGTGCCGATCTGAACGGCACCGGCAATGTGCTCGCCAACGTCATCACCGGCAATAGCGGAACCAACATCCTGGCCGGTGGAGGTGGCGACGACCTGTTGAGCGGCGGCGACGGAGACGATGTCTATTGCTACGACCTGGGCGACGGCCACGACCGCATCGAAGAGAGTACGGGCATGGATCGTATCCTGCTCGGTGCCGGCATCAAGCCGGATCAGGTTCAGGGCTGCCGCGACAACGGCGAGGCCGTTCTGGTCTTTGCGGACGGCGGAAGCCTGCGCTTTGCGGAGCTGAGCCCGAACGTCTTTGCCGTCGAGCATATCGAATTCGCCGACGGAACACTATGGGCGGCCGACTCCTTGCACCAGGCCTTGAATGCGCCGCCCAGCGGTGGGCTGGCCATCGCCGGCGAGGTCAGGCAGTACGCAACCCTGAACGTCGAGAGCACCCTGTCCGATCCAGACGGTCTGGGTGCGGTTTCTTACCAGTGGCAGTATTCAGCGGACAAGACGAACTGGACGGATATCGTTGGCGCGACGGACACAAGCCTGACGCTGACGGACGAGACACTGGTCGGACAGCATCTGCGCATTGTGGCAAGCTACATGGATGGCTATACAACGCCGGAGATCCTTGCGAGCGACTCCTCTGTCCCCGTGCTCAATGTCAACGATGCGCCGACAGTTGCAGCGCCCATCGCCGACCAGACCACGGACGAGGATGCACCATTCAGTTTCACCGTCCCGGAAAATACTTTTGCCGACGTAGATGTCGGCGACAGTCTGAGCTATGCGGCGACATTGGACGACGGCAAACCGCTTCCGAACTGGCTGAACTTCGATGCCACGACGCGCACGTTTACAGGCACCCCGGAAAATGCCGACGTGGGGGCACTCGCGCTCAGGGTAACGGCCATCGATCTGACGGGTGTATCCGTCAGCGACACCTTCGCGTTGACGGTGAGCAACGTCAACGATGCGCCGACGGTGTCCGTGCCCATTGCCGATCAACAGGGCGTCGAGAACAGCCTGTTCAGCTTCACGGTACCTGATGGAACTTTCCAGGACGTGGATGCCGGCGACCACCTGAGCTATATCGCCACCTTGAGCGATGACAGCCCCTTGCCAGACTGGCTGAGCTTCGACGCCGCTACCCGTACCTTCAGTGGCACGCCGCTATTGCAGGACGTTGGTTCCCGATCGGTGAAGATCGTTGCCGTTGACAGTCACGCCGCCACCGCAGAGTCGGCTTTCGCCATTGAGATTGTCAATGCCAACTATGCGCCGGTCGTCGCCGTGCCCATTGATACGCAATTGGCGACCGAGGACGCTGCATTCAGCTACACCATTCCGGATGGAACCTTCACGGACGCAAATCCCGAAGACGTGTTGAGTTATACTGCTACGCTGGACGACGGCAGGGCCTTGCCATCGTGGTTAAGTTTCGATGCCGATACCTGTACCTTTAACGGCACGCCGAACAGTACCTCGGCCGGGCTGATGTCGATTCTGGTTTCGGCGACGGATCCGGGAGAACTCTCCGCGAGTACCGCATTCACGTTGGATATTGCCAACCACATCGTCGGAAACGGTGACGACAACTACCTGAGGGGCACATCCCTGCGCGATGTGATGGAGGGACGCGGCGATGATGACACTCTGTATGGCAACGACGGCGACGATTATCTGGACGGCGGCATGGGCGATGACAGGTTATATGGCGGTGCTGGCAACGATATTTTATATGGTGGTAGTAGTCGGAGTGATGATGACGACGATGATGACGATGATGACGATGATGACGACGGCGATCGTCTCGTCGGTGGTAGCGGTGACGACACCTATATCGTGGATAATAATTCGACGACGGTATACGAGTACGCCGACGAAGGGAACGACACCGTCAGATCGAGTGTCAGCTATAAACTCGGAATTTATCTGGAGAACCTCGAACTGACTGGTACGGGCAACATCAATGGCACGGGCAATTCTCTGGACAACGAGCTAATCGGCAATGCCGGGAAAAACATCCTTTCGGGCGGTTCCGGCAACGATACCCTCGACGGCGGCGCCGGCAACGACACCCTGAACGGCGGTTCCGGGGACGACACCTACCTGTTTTCCAGCGGCAGCGGCCAGGACAGCCTGTTCGATTATGACACCGCCGCCGACCAGAACGACGCCATCCTGTTTGACTCGGGTCTGGGCACTTCCGACATCGGACTGTTCCGGAACGGCGACGACCTGGTTCTGGGCATCGCCAGCACAAGCGACATCCTCACCGTGAAAAACTGGTTCCAGTCGGAGGCTTACCGGGTGGAGAGCGTCCAACTGGCCGACGGCGGGTACCTGACGGATGCGGATATCAATCTGCTGGTCCAGCAGATGTCCGCCTATGCCGCCGACCAGGGTATCGCCCTCGACAGCCTCGATGGAGTCTACGACAACCAGGAACTGATGACCATGGTGGCCAACACCTGGCATCAAAACTGATCGATCTCTGTTGAAGGGGTGGGGAACCTATGGTTTTTCACCCCTTCGGTTGTTTTTTTTCCCGAACAGATTGTCATGAAACCGTTTGCTTCGTGGCGGGCCGGCGGACGGCTCTCCCTTTATCTCTTCCCGTTTTTCTTGTTTTTCTCTCCGGCCCCGGCCGTTGCCGGGCCGCTCACCCTGCATTCGGCCCTGGCCAAGGCTCTGGCCCATTCCTGGGATCTGCGCATCGCCTCCAAAGAGATCGACATCAGCCGCTATGCCCTCTGGGAGACGCGTTCCCTCTATTTTCCTGCCCTCACGATTCGTTTTGATAATCAGTATGTTGAAGATCTGACGACGGACGGCAATAACATCGTCACCGTGGGAGATCAAACCATCCCCATCGACGGCTCCACCTATCAGCATGGCGTCGGGATCGGGCTGAGCTACCTTCTGTTCGATTTCGGTGCCAGGGAACTGAAAGTGGGCAACGCGAAAAGGGATATCCGTATCGCGGCTTTTCAGGCGGAGCAGACGCTGGTCGACACCCGGCTGAAGGTCCTTGACGCTTTTGCCCGTTGTATGGAGATGTCCCGGCGCTGGAAGACGGGCCGGGAGATCCTCGGCCATCGCCGGGAGCTCTATGAACTGGCCGGAAGGCTGCGCGATTCCGGCGCGGTCGGCCAGGTGGAGGTCAATGACGCGGCCCTGGGCCTGGCCGAGGCGGTTACCGAGCAGGAGACGTTGCGGCGCGGCCTGGAAGAGGCGCTTCTCAACTTAAGCTTCTTCACCGGCGAGGACTACGCCGCCGAAACCGTGGATTTCGCCCCGTTACCGGACTTAAGGGGCGTGGAAGAACGGCCCAGCCCGGAATTCCTTCCGGAAATCCGCGCCCTGGCCGAGGAGATTGAAAAAAAGCAAAAAGAAAAAAGGATACTGGAATGTTCTCTGCTCCCCACTATCAGCCTGGCTGGGAGCTACCGCGCTCTCGGCTCCGACGAGGACAGCTTCTCGATCTCCCTGGAGAATCTGCGGTCGCGGGATCTTTCCGTGGCGCTGGTGGCCCGCTGGGAGGTTTTCAGCGGCTTTCGGGATATGGCTCGTATTCGGCGTTTGACAGCGGAAGCGGAACAGCTGGAGATGGAGAAGGAGCGGCGCCTCGGCGACCGGCGCCGGGAGATGCTGGCTGCCTACCAGACCTACCAATTGGCCCAAAGCGGTGAAGCCGATGCCCGGCGCCGGGAAGAGGTCCTGGAGCAGCGGGCCGCAACCGACCAGCGGCTGGCGCAACAGCGGATCACCGACCGCATGACCTGGGTGCGGCGCGAGATCGAATTCAAGGAACAGCGGCTCGCCGCGGCCCTGGAGCGGATGCAGGGCCGACTGGCCGGGCTGCGCCTCAAAATGTGGCGGGAAGGGGAGGTCCGATGAGCGCCGGACTGATCGCCCTGGAGGTGGTGGCGCGCCTCAGCCGCATCGACGTCGACATCCGCGCCCTGACCCGGGAGTACGGCATCCAGCGGGAGGTGACCCCGGAGGAGCTGCTGCGCATCGCCCAGCGGCTCGAATTCAAGGCCAAGCTCAAGAAACTGCCGCTGAAAAAACTGCTCGCCGGCTATCCGCTCCCGGCCATTGTAGTCCATCGCGACGGCCGCTATGCCGTGGCGCTCAAGGCCGAGGCCGACGGGAGCAAGGTGCTGGTTTTCGACCCCGCCGCGAAGAAGACGGCCGAATACGCGGGAGCCGACTTCGAGGCGACCGTGGACCGCTT
>JAAYCJ010000111.1 GCA_012729815.1 Phycisphaerae bacterium
GCGAGCCTGTTTCTGGATCTGACGCGGCAGAACATCGGCAATGCGCTGCTGATCGTGCTGGACGAGAAGGCGATCAGCGCCCCGGTGATTCGGACCCAGATCAGCAACCGCGGCATTATCCAGGGGCAGTTCAGCCAGGAGGAGATCGAGTACATGGTGAACACCCTCAACGCCGGGTCGCTGGAGGCCCGGCTGAGGGACAATCCGATCAGCGTTCACAGTATCGGGTCGAGTCTGGGCGACGACAACCGGAAGGCGGGACTGCAGGCGGCGTTGCTCGGTCTGATCGCGGTGCTGGCGTTCATGGCGATCTACTACATGTGGGCGGGGATGATCGCGGACGTGGCGTTGATTCTGAACCTGCTGTTTCTGCTGGCGGCGATGGCCTCGCTGGAGGCGACGTTCACGATGGCGGGGATCGCGGGCGTGGTTCTGACGCTGGGCATGGCGGTGGACGCGAACGTGCTGATCTACGAGCGTTTCCGCGAGGAGAGCGCGAAGGTCCAGAGTATTCGGCTGATTATCAAGAACGGCTACGATCGGGCCCTTCCGCCGATTTTGGACGCGAACATCACGACGTTGATCACCTCCGTGGTGCTGTATTACATTGGCACGGAGGAGATCAAGGGGTTCGCGTTGACCCTGGGTCTCGGTCTGGTGATCAGCCTGTTCACCTCACTGGTGGTCACGCGGGTGATCTTCGACCTGCTGGCTCAGAAAGGGCTGATCAAGTCGATGCCGATGCTGCAGTTTTTCCGTCGGCCGCGGATCAACTGGATGGGCAAGCAGAAGTATTTCTGGGCGGCCAGCGGCACGTTGATCGTGCTGGGTCTGGTGCTGTTCCCGCTGCGCGGGCCGGAGAAGTACGACATCGAGTTCCGCGGCGGAACGGCGGTGCAGGTGGTGTTGAAGGAGCCGGGCAGCCTGGGTTTTGAGCAGGTTCGCGGCGAGGTCAAGGAGGCGGGCCGCGAGCTGGCCGCCTCGGCCGAGGCGATCGCGGGAGCGGAGCTGGTTTCGGATCCGCAGCAGCCGAATCGGTACCGGTTGAGTTTGCAGGGCGTATCGACGGAGCGGGCGGAAGCGGCGTTGCTCTCGTTCATGGACGCCCAGATCGAGAAGGGTTCGCTGCGGACGGTGGCCAATGAGACGGTGGCCTTCGCCATTCGCGGCGAGCTGGGCAAGGAGATGGGTCCGGAGCAGGTTGCCAAGTACATCAAGGAGACGGTGGCGGCGGAGACGCGCCGGACGGGCCAGCAGCTTGCGGACGCCCAGGTCCAGAGCGTGGGCGAGGCGGGCGACCGGTTCGAGATCGTGACGGTGGCGACGGCTCAGCAGTTGGTGATCGACGCGATCGTGGACGTCATGGGCGAGCAGTTGGAGATTCAGCCGTCGCTGGCGTTCGATCCGAACATCAAATACTACCCGGTGACGGCGCGCCGGCTGAGCGAGGTGGTCGGGACGAACGACCCGGCGTACGTCCGGGACGTGAGCGACTATCGGGACGGCGTGACGTTCGTGGTTCAAGGGATCGATCCGGCGGTAACGACGGAGGACATTTCGTCGCGTCTGGTGGCGATGCGTCAGCAGCCGGACTTCGAGAAGATGCAGTGGCGCGATTTCCGGGTGATCGGACTTGAGCCGGCGCCCGGCCAGGACGTGGCGAACCTGCCGGAGAACGAGATTCGGTATCAGAGCGTGGCGGTGGCGGTGTCGGATCCGGCGTACCCGTACGACCAGGACGAGGACCTGTGGATGCAGGAGCTGGTGACCAGCGAGTTGACCCTGGTGACGGAGGCGATGAGCCAGACGTCGGCGTTGGAGAAGGTGACGCAGTTTGGGGCGCAGGTGGCGGCGCAGGCGAAGACGTCGGCGGTTCTGGCGTTGATCGTGTCGTTCGCGGCGATCATCATGTACCTGTGGGTGCGGTTCGGGACTCCGCGGCACGGTCTGGCGGCGGTGATCGCACTGGCGCACGACGTGCTGATCTGCCTGGCGTTCGTGATGATCGCCCACTACGCGGCGGACGCGTTCGGGGCTCCGGGCATGCTGGAGTTCAAAATCAACCTGGCGCTGGTGGCGGCGTTCTTGACGGTGATCGGGTATTCGGTGAACGACACGATCGTGGTGTTCGACCGGATTCGGGAGACCCGCGGGAAGCTCAAGGAGATCAACGCGGGGATCATCAACGACTCGATCAACCAGACGCTGAGCCGGACGGTTCTGACCGGGGTGACCACGCTGTTGGTGATGGTTATCATGTACGTGTTCGGCGGAGAGGGCGTCCGGGGATTCAGCTACGTCATGGTGATCGGTACGATCGTGGGCACCTACTCGTCGATCGCGATCGCGTCGCCGCTGTTGCTGGGCTGGTTTGGACGTATCGGAGCGGCCGAGAACGATACCGCGACGGCTGCGCCGGAGGCCGCATACGCGAGGAAGGAGTAGTCCCGTTCGCACAGGGAGGTCGATCATGCGTACGGAAGCCAAGATCGCCATTGTCATTCTTCTGGTGGTGGTCATCGGGGCGTTGCTCTATTTCGGTTCCGGCGAAGAGCCGGCCCAGCCGCTGGGGCAGGAGGCGCCGACGGCCCAGACCGAAGGCGAGGCGACGGCCGCCGTCGACGAGGAAGTCGTTGGCGGGGAGTCGCCGAGTCCGACTCCGCTGGAGACGGTGGAGACGATCGGCGGGTCGGTGCCGCCGGTGGGCGGCCGGCTTGAGCCGACACCGCCGCCGGACCGGGCCAGCATCACGCTGGATTTCCGGACGGCCACGGCTCCGACGACGCGTCCGGGATTGGGCGTGGTTGGAGGTCAGACGGCGGGCGTGCGGCCCAATCAGCCGGCGAGCATCGAGATCGCGCTGGACGATCGGAACGGGAGCCAGCCGCCGCCGGGACCGAACGGGGTGGCGAAGGTGCACGTGGTCCGCAGCAGCGAGACGCTGTATGGGATTTCGGAGCAGTACTATGGTCGCGGCGACCTGTGGGTTCAGATCGCGCAGGCGAATCCGGACCTTCGCGATCCGTCGCGGCTGCGGGTCGGACAGAAGCTGGTGATCCCTCCGCAGCGCCAGGCGGAGCGACGGTATGAGGGGATCGCCAACCTGCCGGCCGGGTCGCGCGAGTACAAGGTGCAGGAAGGCGACAGCTACTATTCGATCTCTCTGGAGCTGTTGGGTTCCGGGTCGCGGTGGCGTGAGATTCTGGCGTTGAACAAGTCCCGCGTCGGGAGCGATCCGAGGGACCTGAAGGCGGGTCAGGTGATCGCGATTCCGGCGCGTTGATGGGAGGTCATGGGCCAGATCCGGATCGGCACCTCCGGTTGGAGCTATGACGATTGGCGGGGGATCGTGTATCCGCCCAATGCGCCGAGCCGGTTCGACCGGATGCTGTGCCTGGCGGCGCTGTTCGACACGCTCGAGGTCAACAGTTCGTTCTATCGCATCCCTTCGCTCAAGACGGTCGAGAGCTGGATTCTCCGTACGGCTGACCGGCCGGGATTCTCATTCAGCGTCAAGCTGCACCAGTCGCTGACCCATGAGCGCGATCCGGATCGGTTTGAGGGGCTGGTCCGGGAGTTCCGGGAGTTTGCCTGGCCGCTGCGCGAGGCGGGCAGGCTGGCGGCGGTGCTGATGCAGTTTCCGTGGTCGTTTGGTTTCACCGGCGACAATCTGGTTTACGTGGAGCGGTTGATCGACGCGCTGAAGCCGCTGCCGCTGGCGGTGGAGGTTCGGCAGCGGAACTGGCTGGATGAGGAGTTTCTTTCGAGCCTCCGGGCCAAGGGGGTGGCGTTTTGCAACATCGACCAGCCGCCGCTGAATCGGTGTCTGTCGCCGACGTCGGTGGCGACGGCGGACGTGGCGTACGTTCGGCTTCACGGGCGGAACGCCAAGGAGTGGTTCTCGGACGGGGCGGACGTCAATCAGCGGTACAACTACCTCTACAACAAGGAGGAGTTGGGCGAATGGGCGGGCCGAATAGAGGACCTGGCGGGCAAGGCGGGGCAGGTGCTGGTTTATACGAACAACCATTTTTGCGGTCAGGGGGTGGCCAACGCGCTGCAGCTTAAGGCGATTTTGCTGAACCGGCGGCTGGCGGTGCCGGCGCAGTTGATCCATGCGTTTCCGGAACTGCAGGAGATAGCGGAGCCTGACGCGGCGTCAGAGGCGGCGGACGGGTCGGCGGCCAAGGTATCGGACGAGAAGCCCCCAAGCAGGCGACCGCCGAGAGAGCAGACGGGATGGCTTTTTGACGACGCGGACAGCTAAACCCACCCTCGCGGCTCGCCGATATTCCCGGTAAAGGCCCGTATACGAGGAGGTCTGACCGTGAAAAAAGCCATATGGACCGTTCTGTTGGCCGGATTTCTAGTGGGTTACCTGACCACCGGCGCCGGCTGTGAGGCGACGCTGAGTCTGAATAACTTGCTCAATTCCGACTGCTTCGTGACTCCGGCGATCAGCGCCGAGGAGTACGACGAACTGCCGTTCTGGGAGAAGCTGGAGTACCACAAGAACAGCTGCGGCGTGTACGTCGAGCGTGACACGGACAACACGCTGGACGACATCACCGACTGGTTCGACTGAGCCGGACGGCGGATTTTCCGTCTCCGTCGGCCGCTATTGGGGCATCTGAAGCAGCACGACTTCGAGGGGCGCCAGTTCAAACGCCGCGCCGAGTTCTCGGCCGGTGATCAGGTCCACTATTTTTGATCCCACCGCTTCGCCTTCCAGGACGACCCTTTGAGGTTTTCGGTCGAAGTTGATCGCGTAGGCGATGTGGCGGTCTTCGAGGAGGCGGAACTCGACGTTGTTGGCCCGGCAGCGGATGGGCCGGCGGATGTCCGCCCGCTCGATGACCCGGTCGATGATCGGGCGTGACGCCTCGGTCTTGACGACCACGACGCGATCGGTGAGCTTCCTGAGTCCGGTCGAGTCGAGCGGCTGTTCGCGTTCGGTCATCTCCAAGCTGCGCTCAGCCATGGCGACGTGGCCGCCCCGTTTGACGAACTCTTCGATCCGCGCGAGGCCTTCGGGACTGACCCAGGCGCCATTCGGGATCAGGAGCAGTTTGTATCCGGCAAGGTCGGCGCCTTCGACGGCGTCGGGCAGGATCAGGTCGAACGGGCAATCCTGGAAGTAGGCCTGCTTGTACCATTCGAGGAAGCCCAAGCCGGAGCGTAGAAGGGCGACGTCGGCTTTGCGGTGATGGAAGGGGATGACGTGCTCAGCGAGTCGTTCGAGGTCGAGGGCGGTCCGGCCGGCGGCTTCGAGCATCCACGGCTGGGTCAGGAGGAGGAAATCGCCGGAGTCGTAGGAGATCCACGGGTGGGCTCCTCGGCGCTGACCGATCCACATGTAGGCGGCGTCGCGGCCGTGAAGCGAGGCTTGCCAGAACATGGCGCGGACGAACTGGGGCGGGGTCTGGGTCTCATCGTACGGGGCGATGTGGTACTCGCCGTCGATGATGGGCTTGTTTGGTGCGAGAGAGCAGTAGGTGTCGATGCAGACGGCCTGGGTCCAGAAGTCGGCGGCAAACCGCGGGTCGAGGCGTTCGTGGCCGTGGTCGAGCGGGCGCTGCCGGCCGAGGATGGGTTCGGGATAGTTGTCCATGCCGTTGCCGGAGAGGACGGCTGCAAGCCCCATATAGTCGGCGCCGAGGGTGCTCCAGTATCCGCCGTGGACCTTGACAAGGACGACGCGGTTCGGGTCGACCTGGTGAATCTGTTTGGCCTCCCAATCCACTTGACGAGTGACGCGGAACGCGGTGTAGCGGCCCATGTCGACTCGGGCGGCGCGAGTGCGCGGGACGTAGCGGACCTCGTCAAAGTCGGCGAAGTCTGTGTCCCAGAGGCGGTTGAGGGTTTCGATGTCGTTGTCGTAGGCCTGTCGGAGGTACTGCTGGAAGTCGGCGGCCTGGTAGTAGGGGCCTTCGGCGTACCAGAGTTCGTTGACGATCTGGAGGCTGGCAATGTGGGGGAGTTTGGCCAATGCCTGTGCCTGCGAGGTCAAAAGGGGTCCGCGCAGGGCGTCGAGGGCTTCGCTATCGATGTTGACGGCCATGAAGGGGTTGCGCTTGCGGCGGAAGCCGTTGGGATCGAGGGTCGGGTGCTGCTCGTACCACTCGCCCGGCACGTGGATCTCGGACATGAAGTCCAGGGCGAGGCCCTGTTGGCGGTCCTCTTCGGCGATGGCGGTGATCTGTTCGGGTATGGAGAACTCGTGGCGGCTAATGGCGTTGTAGCCGTAGGGGCGAAGGTTGGTGCTCCAGGGACTTTGCATGCCGGTCAGGATGACCGGGCGATCGCCGGCGTAGTAGTCGCCGTTTCGGACGGTCAGGTTGGTCGCATCCGGACGATCGGAGACGGCTTGGCCGGTTGCGGCTGAGGGTTGAGCCGTCTCAGCGGTGGTGCGTTCTGCGGCGTCGATGATCCACTGGACCTGGCGGACGGCTTGGTCCATGATGCTCTGGTTGGCGTGGTCGTTGGCGTAGGCGGCGTCGAGGGCGGACCAGCCGAGGGCGTCGCGGGCGACGTTGAGGGTGACCAGTTGATGGTCGGTGGGTTGGGCGGATTGCAGGGTGGCTTCCATGTCCGTCAGGGCTTCGACGGCCTGGGCGTAGAGCTGCTGGAACTTCTGGTATTGGCTGGAGAAGTCCGGCTGGGTTGGCGGTGTAGAGGGTGAGGGGGCCGGTTCGACCTTGTCGGCGGGACCGGAGCGGAAGTCTCGGAGTCGCATTTGATAGCGGCCGCTGCCGCGGACCTCGCCAGCCCGCGGTTCGATGCCCAGGATGATCGAGTCGATATCGCCGATTTGGCCGTCGGCGCCGTCGGCCCAGTAGAACCAGGGCTCGGCGATGGTGATTTCGATCGGGGTCCAGGTTTTGTTGGGCAGGCCGAAGCATTGGTAGGAGGCCCAGGTACCGTCGCGATCGGCGATGGTGACCAGGAGGTAGCCGACGTCCGGGGTCAGGACCTGGAACGAGAGGATTTCCGGTTTGGGCAAACTGAGACCCTCAGCGCGGATGGCGATGGCGCCGGAGACGGTCTTGTCGGCTTCGAAGTCCCAGACCAGTTCGCCGGCTTCGGCGGTGACGCGGCAGACGCGGTCGGGCGTCCAGGCGGCAGGGTTGGAGAGCGGGGCGAAGGGATCGGTTGCGGTCTGGGCGGCAGACGCACCAACGATCAGCAGGGAGAGCAGAAGCGTGGCGAGAGCTCGGGACATCGAAGGTCTCCTTTTCTGTGTGTCGTTGCGATAGTATACGGCGGGCCAGCGGGCCGGTTGAACTAATTTGGCCGCTGGTCCAGGTTTGGACGTTTCATCTGTGAAACATGGGTTTCACATCCGCGACGTGGAGAGAGGTACTGGCGGGAGGTTGACGGCGAGTTGATCGCTGTAACGGCTTGTCAAGTCGTGAGTTGTACGATATGCTGGCGGGCTATGGGTCCGCGGTACGGTCTTTGCAGTTGAGATGGTCGGCCAACGAGGTCTGGATTGCGAAAAAGGAGCGGAAGAACGATGGAGAAGAAAGAAGACCGGATCCAGGAGAAGATTCAGCAGTTGATCGGCCAGATCCAGGGGATGCCGGAGCCGCAGCGGTCCCGCCTGATGGAGCTTGCCCGGGAGACCCAGGAACGTCACGAGCAGCTCAAGGCGACGTTCGCCAAGATTCACGAAGGGGTGGATCACCTCCGGCTGCACGTGAAGTACCTGCTGTTCGACCTGGAGGCGACGCGTCGGGAGAATCAGCAGCTCAAGAACATGCTGCGCGGCAAATAGCGGCCACGCTCGGCCGGCGTTGGAACAGTGCGGCGGAGCGGCGGTCGGCTAGATCGCCCCGTTCGCTTCGTTGCGGACTACTTCTTCGGGGAGGATTTCCAGGCGGACGTGGCCGATTTTGCGTTCGCTGGCGTCGAGGACGGTAAAGAGCAGGTTCTGGTACTGGAAGGTCTCGCCCTGGACGGGGATCCGGCCGAGGCTTGAGAAGATAAAGCCGCCGATCGTCTCGTAGTCCTCGCTTTCGGGCAGATTCAGTTCGTACTCGTCGTTGAGGTCGTCGGTGCGCATGCGGGCGTCGATCTGGAGGGTCTTGGAGTCCAGTTCCTTGATCAGCGGCGGTTCGGCCGGTTCGTACTCGTCGGTAATATCGCCGACGATCTCCTCGATCAGGTCTTCAAAGGTGACCAGGCCGAGTGTCCCGCCGTACTCGTCGAGGACGATGGCGACGTGGATTTTTTTGTGGCGGAACTCGGAGAAGAGGCTGCGCAGGAGCTTGGTTTCGGGGACGAAGTAGCAGGGGCGCATGACGTCGCGGACGGAGAAGCCGTTGGGGACGGTGTCGAGGAACTGGAGGAGGTCCTTGACGTAGAGCATTCCGATGATGTTGTCGAGGCTTTCCTCGTAGACGGGCAGTCGGCTGTGGCCGTGCTCCTGAATGGTCAGCTTGAGCTGGTCGAGGGAGGCGTCGGCGGCGACGGCGACCATCTCGGTGCGCGGGGTCATGACCTGTCCGACGGTGACCGAGCGGGTTTCGATGACGGACTCGATCATGCGGCGTTCCTGGGAGTCGACGACGCCCTCTTCCTCGCCCTCGTGGACGGCTTCGAGGATTTCCTGTTCGACGGCGTGGTTGCCCTCGGGTTCGATGGAGACGCCGGCAAGTCGTCGGACGAGCAGGTCGATGGCGTCCATGAAGGCGATCAGCGGGGTCATGACGAGCTTGACAGCCCGCAGGAACGGGAGGGTGGCGGCGAGGAACGGCTCGGCGGAGTATCGAGCCCAAGCGTAAGGAATCGCGACGGAGAAGACCGAGAGCAGGACGATGGAGATCAGGAAGGCGTAGACAAGGATAGGCAGGTGCAGGACTCCCTGACTCAGCCCGTTGGCGATGGCCAGGACGAGGGCCAGGTTGGCCGAGGTCCGGATGACGGCTGAGGTCAGGAGGAGCCTGTGCATATCCTCCTGGACGATTTCGAGATGGTCCTCATTCCCCCGATGCGTCAGCAGATCCTCGAGTTTCATCCTCGAGTATGCTTTGAGTGCAAAGTTCGCTGCCGAGAAGAACAGGCTGATTCCCAGTATGGCCACAAGGAGGCCAAAGTACCAGGTGTCCACTTGCTTGGCTCCACCCGCTTCGCCGGAAGAGACCCCGCCAGGGGGTTGGGCCGGTTTCTTTGCGGCCCGATCTCAGCCGATCGAAGACTTCGTCCACCGGTGAGCCCTGTCGAGCTCCTGGCCACCGGCGCAGTCTAAATAAAACTGCTTGAAAATAAAAATCTAACGGTATTATAGCATTCTTTGTCCCGCTGAATCAATTATTTTAGCGGGAAGAACGGTTTTCAACCGCTTGGACAAGTTATTTTTCATCTCCGAGATTTTTCATTGGGTGGTTCTTGAAACGGGGTTGTGCAAACATTTAAAGTTGTTAAATGTACATAAAACTGTTGATGGCGGGTGCCGGACGGGCGTTTTGGTTTGACCGGAAGGGGGAGCGGCTCGATAATGAGGGTTAACTTTTTGCCTGTTAAAGGGTTGTAGATGGCGGAATCTGAAGACCGGTTGGCGGCGTTGCGTCGTCAGATCGACGAATTGGACGAGCAGTTGGTGGAACTGCTGAACCGCCGGGCGCAGGTGGTGGTCGAGGTGGGGGCGCTGAAGCGGACCAGCTCGATCTCGTACTACGCCCCGGACCGCGAGAAGGCGGTGCTGGACCGGATCATGGCGTTGAACAAGGGGCCGCTGCCGTCGAAGGTGCTGGTGGCGATCTGGCGGGAGATGATGAGCGGGTCGCTGCTGCTGGAAAAGCCGCTCCAGGTGGGCTATCTGGGCCCGGAGGGGAGCTATTCGCACCTGGCGGCGACGGGCAAGTTCGGGGTGAGCGTCGATTACGTTCCGTTTCCGGACATTCGCAGCATTTTCATCGAGGTGTCGCGGCGTCACTGCGATCTGGGGGTGGTGCCGGTGGAGAATTCGGTGGGCGGGACGGTGATCGACACGCTGGACGCGTTCGTGGAACTGCAGGTGAAGATCTGCGCGGAGACGATCGTGCCGATCCATCACAATCTGCTGGCGAATTGCCCGATGGAGCAGGTCAAGATCATCTATTCGAAGCCGGAGGTGTTCGCCCAGTGCCGGAACTGGCTGGCGACGCAGATGCGCGAGGTGCAGACGATGCCGGTGGCGTCGAGTTCGCGGGCGGCGGAACTGGCGGCCAAGCAGCCGGAGGCGGCGGCGATCGGTTCGGCCCTGGCGGCGGAGCTGTACGATCTGAAGATCGTCTGCGAGAACATCGAGGACAACCCGAACAACTGCACGCGGTTTTTCGTGATCAGCCCGGAGTCGGCGAAGCGGACGGGCCGGGACAAGACGGCGATCATGTTCATCACCGCGGACAAGCCGGGCGCGCTGGCGGGAGTGCTGGAGGTCTTCCGGCAGTACGGGCTGAATCTGACGAGCATCACCTCGCGGCCGTCGCGGAAGCAGACGTGGGAGTACTACTTCTTCGTGGACGCGGAAGGGCATCAGGAGGACACGAACGTGTCGGCGGCGATCCGGGCGGCGAAGGAGCATTGCTTGCAGTTGCTGGTGTTGGGGTCGTTTCCGCGGGCGCCGGAGCCGCTGATCTGAGACGGTGGCGGGAGAAAGAGACCTATCCTTTTGGTGACAGGTAGCGAACGATGATTATCATTCTCAAACCGGGGGCGGATGACCGGGTGGTCGAGGCGGTGGTGGCTCGGATCGCCGAGTTGGGTCTGGCGCCGCACATTTCGAAGGGGCGGTTCCGGACGATCATCGGAGCGATCGGGGAGGAGCGGGTGGAGAATATCCCGCTGATCGAGGAGATCACCGGGGTCGAGCGGGTGGTTCCGATCCTTAAGCCGTACAAACTGGCGTCTCGGGAGTTCCATCCGGACGACAGCGTCTTTGGGGTGGGCAACATTCGGATCGGCGAAGGGACGGTGACGATCATCGCGGGGCCGTGCGCGATCGAGAACGAGGAGTGGCTGCGCGAAACGGCGGGCGCGTCGAAGGCGGCTGGGGCGCACGTGCTGCGGGGCGGGGCGTACAAGCCGCGGACGAGTCCGTACAGTTTTCAGGGGCTTGGCGAGGAGGGTTTGAAGCTGCTGCGGGCGGTGGGCGATGAGACGGGCATGCCGGTGATTACGGAGGTGATGGACCCGCGCGACGTGGCGAAGGTGGAGCGGTACGCGGACATCATTCAGATCGGGGCGCGGAACATGCAGAATTTCAACCTCCTGCTGGAGGTCGGTCAGACCCACAAACCGGTGTTTCTGAAGCGAGGATTGTCGGCGCCGATCAAGGAGTGGTTGATGTCGGCCGAGTACATCCTGTCGCGCGGACACAACAAGGTGATGCTGTGTGAGCGGGGGATTCGGACGTTCACCGACGAGACGCGATTCACGCTGGACGTCTCGGCGGTGCCGATCGTCAAGGAGGAGTCGCATCTGCCGGTGTTCATCGATCCGTCGCACGCGACGGGCCGGCGGAGCCTGATCGCGCCGATGACGCTGGCGGGGATCGCGGCGGGCGCGGACGGGGTGATGATCGAGGTGCACGCGTGTCCGGACAAGGCGTTGTGCGACGGTCCGCAGGCGTTGGTGCCGGCGGCGCTGGCGGAGTTGATGGGGCACGTGAAGCGGCTCGCGTCGGTGTTCGGCAAGCGGATGGCGGACGATCCGGAGGCGGCGTTACCGTAGCTGCCAGGTCCGGCGGAGGATCCACTCGCCGATCAGCAGAGCGATGAAGGCGGCGAGCATGGGGTTGCGGTGGTCAAAGCTTCGCCACTGGCCGAACTCGCGCTGGGTTTGGGCGCGTTGAAGGTATTCGCTTTTGAGGCGGCGAAGGAGCGGGCCGAGGTCTTCGGGCGAAAGGGGTTGTTCGGTATTCCCAGCCTGGGCCCAGCGGTGGAGGTTCTGGCGGTTGAGCGCGACGCGGGCGAGTTCCTCATCGATTTCCAGGACGTCGATGGTCTGTTGGTCGGTCAGGTCGCGGTCCTGGAAGCGGGCGGTTGCTTCGACGAGGTAGCGGCCGGGCTGTTCGAGGGTGAGCGGGCAAAGGTAGTGGTCGTCGGCTGGCTTCATGGCGGCGGGCGGGATGTCGTGCGGGCCGGTGATCCTGAGTTGGACGGCGGGTTGGGTGGTGGCGTGGGCCTGCAGGTCGAAGACGTGGCAGACCAGGGCGAGCGCCTGGCCGGCGGTGGTCCAACTGCTGGAGGGGTTGAGGATCAGTTGCGGCGGCTGGTCGCCGGCGACTTCGCGGCCGGCCAGATGGCGGAGGAGTCCGCCCCAGAAACCGCGGTAGAGCTGTTCGGTGACGGCGGGTTGCGGGCTCAGGGCCCAGTTCCAGGTGCTTTCGGTGGCGAGGATGGCGGATTTGCCGCAGCCGACGTTGCGCATCGCCAGCAGCGGGTCGGCGTTTGGGGTTTCCAGCAGGACCGTGGTGGCTGGGGTCGGCGAGCCGATGCGGAAAAAGCCGTCGAGTTTGGCATCCGCGTTTTGCGGGGCGGTTGGCGAGAGGAAGTCGGCGAGGGCTTCGAAGGCTGGGTTGGCGCGTCCGGCGGCTGAGAGGGCGGGTCGCAGGTCCTGCTTGGACCATTCGACCTTTTCGGTGGGGCTGATGGCGAGGATGTCAGCCAGAGGGGTGCGGGCGAGCTGGTGGGTGTCGCCGCCGGCGATCACGAGGAGGGCCTTGCCGCCCTCGACGGCTTGGCGAATGAAGGCGAACTGCTCGTCGGTGAGGGTGCGGGTGGAGATATCTCCGATGACGATGACGTCGAAGTTCTCGTAGTCGCTCTTTTGGCTCCAGATTTGTTCGGGTTTTTCCAGGTCGGGGCTGGCGGAGACGAGGAACTTGCCGGGGCGGACCTGAACGAAGCTGACGAACTCGACGGCGGGTTCGGATTCGAGGAACTGGCGGAGGAAGCGGTACTCGGGGCGGAGGCGTCCTTCGACGATCAGGACGCGGAGCTTTTCCTTGACGGCCAGGAAGTGGCGTCGCTGGGCGTTGTCCTGATCGGAGGCCTCAGCGGCGTTGGTCGGAGGGGCGAGGGCGAACTCGGCTTCTGTTTTGCCGGGGCTCTTGGGTTTGAGGGTGACGCGGAGTTGTTTTTGGCCGGTGGGGCCTTCGGTGGCGACGCGGGCGGCGGGCGGTGAAACGTCGGCGAGCTCGGTTCGCAGTTCGGCTGGTGCGTCGAACGAGCCGGACCACTGGACCTGGGCCGCCAGGTCGTTTTCGCCTCCGGCGGTCAGGCGGATGGGCGGGTCGACGAGGGTCAAGGCGAGGTTGGGTAGAGCGGAGGCGGTGGCCTCGTCGCCGACGGCGATGAAGTAGACCGGGCGGCTGAGCACTTCGACGGCTTGGGCCACGTCTTTTCCGGAAAGGTCGTTGCCGTCGGTCATGACGATCATGGCCTGGAGTTGGTCGGCGGGAACGAGAGCGGGCAGGCGATCGAAGGCGGCTGAGAGGTTGGTGGTCGGGCCTCCGGGCGCCAGGTCGTCCAGGTCGTCCAGTCGCACGGGTTCGGCGCTGTCGTCGACGCGGATCGCGGCGGCGGACGGCTGGTCACGGAGCAGGTCGAGGTTTTCGGCGAGGAAGGACTTGAGGTAGTCGAGTCGCGGCCGGCCGCGGGCGTCGGCGACCGACATGGAGCGGGAGGTATCGACGGCCAGGACGATGCGGGATTGGTCTTGTGGCGGACGGGAGTAGCTGAGGGCCGGCTTGAAGAGGAGCACCAGGAGCAGGAGGAGGGCGGCCAGTCGCAGTCCCAGCAGGAGGGCGGCGCGTCGCGGCGGCAGTTCGCGAAACACGCGGCGGTAGAAGAGGACGGCGGTGGCGACGGCGGCGAGGGTCACCAGGATGACCGCAGTGGGATTGGCCTGCCAGATCAGCTCGTAGCGCTCCATGCCGTTACTCTACGCGAGTCGGTCCCGATCGTCAATCGACAGGCGGATCACTGGGCGGTGAGGCGTCTGAACCAGGGGGTTTGGATCAGTTCGGCAATGCCGGAGACGGCCAGGTCGGCTTGGACGCCTTTGTTTCGCGGGCGGCGGTTTCCGGCGATCCAGACGGAGGTCAGGCCGAAGCGGAGGGCCATGCGGACGTCGGTGTCGGGATTGTCGCCGATCATGGCCATCTGGGAGGGGCGCAGGCCAAAGTGCTGCTGGGCGAGGCGGATGACCCAGCGGTTGGGTTTGCCCGCGATGTCGGTCGGACGGATGCCGGTGGAGGTCTGGATGCAGGCGAGCAACGAACCGGTGTCGGGGATCGGGCCGTCGGGTGTGGGGCAGTTGAGGTCCGGATGGGTGGCAAAGAGCCTGGCCCCGGCCCGCAGCAGGTCGCAGGCGGTTCGGAGCTTGGCGTACGTCAATTCGGTATCGAAGCCGACGAGGA
>JAAYCJ010000112.1 GCA_012729815.1 Phycisphaerae bacterium
TGGGACGAATTGACGAGTACATCAGCATCGAGCCGCCGGGCCTGGCGCCCATCGACGGCAGCGAGCACTTCGGTTTCTCGATGTTCCCCTACTATCCGCCGCACCTGGAGCAGCGGATGTGCAAACTGCTGGCGGCGTGCGGGGCCAAGTGCGTCCGCGCGTTCGAGATGGACCGCTGTTATGACGAGGAGAACCGGACCGTCGTGCCGGAGCGCATCGAGGGGCTGGCTCAGCGCATGCGCGAACAGGCGGGCCTGACCACGATGCTCTCGATCCTCGCCTACGCGCCGACTTGGGCCTCGAGCGTGCCCGCGGACCGTCCGGTCATCGAACATCGCTTCGCCATGCCCGATCTGGCCGTCTGGAAGCAGCTCGTCGAAAAGTACGTCGCCGGCACGTCCTTCGACGCGTATGAAGTGTGGAACGAACCCAACGGCGGGTCCTGGAACAGCTTTCCCAAGAACCAGACGTACGCGGAACTAGTCCGCGCAACCCACGAAGCGGTCAAGGCGGCCCGGCCCGAGGCGCAAGTGTTTGTCGGCTCAGCCAACAACCCCGACGTCGGCTGGCCCGAAGACGCCCTGCGCCTGGCCAAGGGTTGCGCCGACGGCGTGAGTTTCCACTGCTACCGCTACTGGATGAACCCGCCCGATCCCGAACTCGACGCCGCAGCCCCCAACTACATGGCCGTGGGCGCTGCCATGGATAAGATGACCGGCCGGTACAACGGCGGCAAGCCCATGCCCCTCTGGATCACCGAGTTTGGCTACCGCAGCCCTGAGCCGGACGATCCCGCGGCCACGCCCCACGACCAGGCCGTCCTGCTTCCTCGCGCGTTCCTGGCCCTGACCGCCTCGGGCGTCGACCGGAGTTTTTGGTTTCTCTTGTTCGACCGCGAGGAGCCGGGACACTGTTTCGGTGTCTGCCATAAGGACATGCAGATCAAACCGGCGTTTCTCGCCTTTCGCACCCTCAACGAGCACGCCGCGGGCCGGCGTTTCGGACGCGTCCAGAAACTCACTGACAATCTCTATGCCCTCACCTTGACCGGCGACGGCGATGCCGTCCGGGCCGTCTGGACGGTCCAGCATCCGGCGCTGATGGAAATCGCCGGCAAGCACGACGCCATTCGCGACCTCTACGGTCGAGCGGTTGTGCCGATCGCGCTGGGCGAGACGGCTGCCGTCGTCATTCCCGCTGAGACGACCATCTATATTCAGAGTCAGACCACTGAGCCGGTCACGGTCTCACCGCTGGCCGACCTGGAACTCAGCGGCGAGACCGTGGTGGCCGGCGAGCCGCCGGAGTATCGCCTGAAGCTGCATTCGAGAGGAGAGGAACTCCTCGCCTTCGACGCCGTCGTCGAAGTTCCTCGTGACATTCGCGAAATCGCTGGCAAGGGCTACGCGCACGTTGCCGTCAAGACCAAACACGCTGCGTTCGATGTGCCGGTGATCTACCGTCTCAGCGAGGCGGTGCGGGCCTGTCTCGACTACGGCGAGGACGGCCAGCCTCTGCTGACGGTTGAGAACGCCGGCGCGGCTGCCCGGAACGTCCGAATCACAATCGACACCGTCTCCGGCGAGCAGGTCCGGGAGATTCCGGGCCGAGAGGTACTTCAGGTCCCGATCGCGATCGCCTCGCCGGCCGTCGGCTGCGGGACGCCGGTTGCGGCAAACGTCGCGTGGGATGAAGGAGAGATCGCTCTTTGCCGAGAAGTGTGGGTTCCCGCCCGCGCTGTGCGAGAGAGCGCCGGTCAGACCACAACCACCCAGCCGGCGCTGGAACTTGCCGTATGGGAAAAGAATGCCGGCGACGCGCCCGCTGCTGATGACCTCTCAGCCCGCGTGGCTTTCGCCTACGATCGGACGCACCTGCACGTGGCAGTTACCGCCACCGACGACGCCCACTGCCAGCCCTCAGCCGGCACCAACGCATGGATCGGCGACAGCATCCAGCTCGCCTTCGCCAACGGCACGCTGCCCGCCGGCCGGGAGATGGTCTTCTACCTCACCGACGACGGCCGCAAGGGTTTCACCGCCTTCGACCCCGAACTCAACGTTGACGGCGTCCGCTTCGATGTCGGCCGCGAGAGCTCGACCACCACCTACCGCATCGCCCTGCCGCTGCGCCTTCTCGGCGCCGCCCCGCAGCCGGGCGAACAAATCCGCTTCTCGCTGATCCTCAACGAGAACGACACCGGCGCCCGCGAAGGCTACCTCCGCTGGTCCGACGGCATCGGCCGGAAAAAGAACGCCCA
>JAAYCJ010000113.1 GCA_012729815.1 Phycisphaerae bacterium
CGAAGTTGGTGATGCTGATGGTCGCGCCCTCGAGATTCGTATCATCGGCGTCGCTGATGGTCAACCCGTCGTCCACCGTAACGGGCCCATCGCCCTCGGTATAATTGACCGTGCTGCCGGTGGGTGTGACGACCGGAGCATCATTGACGGCGTTGATCGCCAGACTGGCCGTATCCGTGGCCGAAGAATAAGCCGTCGTTCCGCCGTTGGTGGAGGTATCGGTCAAAGCACCGTTGCTTCCGGAAGTTTGATCCCAGGCTCTGAAGGTAATGGCGCCGGCTATCAATCCGTTGTAGTTGGCATCCGGCTGGAAGTACAGACGGGTACTGCCGTCGGCGGCCAACAGACGGGCATTGGTATCCGTCACCGCCCCCAGGGCATTCCAGTTGGTCCCATTGTCGGTCGAGTAGTACCACGTCCCATTGGTCGTATCGGCAGCGGTAACGGCAATACCCAGTAATGCGCCGCTGTCAGCATCGGTAACATTATCCACCTGTCCGGAAGGAGAGGCAAAGTCCACCAAACCGGAGACTAAGGTGCCTACCGCTCCAGAGGGCGCTCCGGAGTCTTCATTCTCAGCGGTAAGGGCAGGGTTCTTGGTGTCGTCCAGGACGGGTGCGGTATTTGAGGCGGCGCTGATGGTGACGGTGATGCTGCCCGTGGCGCCAAGAGCCCCGCCCGTACCCTGCGCACCCGTATTGTTGTCATTGAAAGTCCAATCGACTTTAACCGAGGCGGGCGGCGTACCACTGCTGTTGGCGTAGGTAATGGATTGCAGCGTGGAGTTGACATACGACTGCGTGGCACTGGCGTTGAAGGTCAGCACCAGGGTGCCGCCGCTGTTGGTCGTGACCGTGCCGATGGTGACGCCCGAGAGGACGAGGTTGCCGCCCTCGGTCAAGGCGGACAGGGCGCCGGAATGGCCGTAGACATCATCCGCGTTGGTCCCGCCGTTGCGGACGATGGTAAGAGTAGCCCCGGCATAATTGCCGGCGGCGGCCAGTTCGGCATCGAGCACCTGGACATCGTCGTCGAACACCACCGCGCCACCACCTTGGATGAAGGTCGGAGTGTCGTCAAGGCAGTTCATCGATCCCCATGAAGTATCAAACTCGCCGTCTGAGGCGTAGCGAACGAGAACGAAATCGGTGTTGCCCGCAACGGGAATGGAGCCCGCCGCGACGATCTTTCCACTGGATTGAATCGCTACAGCATTAACGCTATCCGAGGCCGTTCCCAGATTGGTCGTGAGCTTCCCGTCGCCTGAGAACGTCGTGTCGAGCGAGCCGTCCGTGTTGTAACGCGCCAGAGCGATGTCATAGACGAGGGACGCGGACATCGAGTTCCCCACGGCCACAATCTTGCCGTCGGACTGGATCGCGATGCTTTTGAGCTGATCGAGCACTCCGCCGCAGTCGGTCGTGAGCAGTCCGTCGCCTGAAAATGTGATGTCGAGCGAGCCGTCCGTGTTGTACCGTGCCACGGCAAAGTCATCCGAGCCGCTCAGATTGCTGGACCCGCCGACCACGATCTTGCCGTCCGCCTGGATCGCCATGCTCTGAACCTGATCAGCGGATGATCCGCCAAAACCGGTCGTGACGATACCGTCGCCGGAGAACGTGGTGTCGAGCGAGCCGTCCGTGTTGTAACGCACCAGAGCGAAGTCATAGTTGCTGCCGTTATAGCTGTATCCCGCCGCGACGATCTTGCCGTCCGCCTGGATCGCCATGCCATAGGCGGCGTCAGCGCCTGTGCCGATCGCGGTCGTGAGCAGTCCGTCGCCTGAAAAGGAGGTGTCGAGCGAGCCGTCCGTGTTGTAGCGAGCCAGGGCAAAGTCGTTGGTGCCGCCCAGATTGCTGTACCCGGCGACCACAATCTTGCCGTCCGCCTGGATCGCCACGCTTTTGACCTGATCGGCGGATGACCCGCCAAAACCGGTCGTGACGATACCGTCGCCGGAGAACGTGGTGTCGAGCGAGCCGTCCGAGTTGTAACGCACCAGGGCGAAGTCATCGTTGCTGCCGTTATAGCTGTATCCCGCGGCGACGATCTTGCCGTCCGCCTGGATCGCCATGCTGTAGGCGATATCGGTATTCGGACTGATGGCCGTGGTGAGAACGCCGTCGCCGGAGAACGTGGTGTCGAGAAAACCGTCTGCGCTATACCGCGCCAGGCCAAAATCACCACTGCCACCCCCCGCGGCGAGTAATTTGCCGTCGGCTTGAACCGCAAGAGTGGATGCGGTGTCGGCGCCGGATCCAACCGGAGTGGTAACGATGCCATTGCCGCCGGTGCCGAAGACGGGCGAGTCGTTGACGGCCGTCACCGTAATGTTACGGGTCGCGGCGGAACTTGTCTTGCCGGCGGCATCGGTGATTTGGAAGCTTACCGTCCGGGTTGCCGTGTTCGGGGCGTCGCTTGTATTGGTGTAGGTTACCGATCGCAATGCCGTTTGATAATTGGCGCGAGTCGCGGTGCCCGAGAGCGTCAAGACGCCGGTCGAGGCGTTCCAACTGCCGGTGATGCCCGACTGATTCGTGAATGCCAATACGTCCTGCCCATTGACGTAGCCGGCGGAGATCGTCACGGTGGCTCCGGTATCATCGGCATCACCGCCGCTCACCGTCAGCCCCGAATCCACCTGGGTTTTATTGTTCTCGGTGTAGCTCAGCGCCGTGACGGTCGTAGTCAACGATGGGGGACCCGCCAAAAACCACCGATATCCGGCCAACTCCTGGAAGTCAAGCGGCACGGCCAGACCGGCGGCCAATTCCTGTTGGGCGCCCACGGAAGCGACTTCAAGAGTCCAGTCGCCGCCCGCTCCAGTAATATCGTTGGAAGCGAAGACATCGGCGCCGGTCCAGGCGGCCAGATGATTGAGCAGGACCTGTCCGCCACCGGAAGGGTCGCCTGTATTGCAGCCGAAGACGTAGATATTGCCGCCCGGCGCGAACACCTTGCCCAATTCCCGCCAAACCGCCTGTTGCTCACCGACGGTATTGCCGGTGATCCACTGGTTGCCAAGCGTGAACTCCCCGGGGTTTCCATGGGAGAGAATGGTAAGAGAGCCGATCGCTTCGTGCCTCCCGGCTGCGGTCGCGATAACGCGGTTCAGCACCTGGGTGGACGTGTCAAACAGACTGTTGTACTCAATCACCACGGACTTGCCGTCAACCGACTGAAACAGGAGTTCACGGTCATTCAGGCTGTTGTCGATCAGTACGACGTCGAGTCCCGCCTGATGCGAAATCGAATTGGGAGTTGCCGCGGTGAAGGCTGTGGTACCGGTTGGCAGTGGAATCGGCAATGCTTCCGCACTGGACAATAGATCGATCGTTGAACCGCTATCCCCACGGCAGAGAACCGGGGGCGTATCTCCAACGACCATTTCAACCAATGGCCGATGAAGGGGAAGAGTCTCGTCCACGGCGCCAACGCCCCAGCCCGCCGACAGCAGGATCCGACGTTCAAGACTCTCAAAAAACATCTCGACCTCAGCACCAAATACAACGGCCATCGCCTCGGAGTACGTCCAGGTGCCTGATTCTGCGCCGTTCGAACGCCGGGAATAAGAGTGGATCCGCTCACGGGAACCACATGCTGCCGTCCCCTTCCTCTTGTCGGTCCTCACGTTGGTCAGCCGCGGCAGCACAGACTATCCGCCGGCTGATGAGTCTTTCGACTATCCACGCACCCCCCCTTACATTCTCAGAATAATATACGTTTGGATTTTAGGGTTTTGAGTAATCGCCAAGAACGGGCTGGGTCGCCGACAGGGACGAGGCCGTCAGGGACCTTTTATAGGGCTCTAGTAGCCGCGAAGTTTTCCTACCACAGTGTAACTGGTGGAAGAAAAATGCAGCTAATGGCGCCGTCCACGCTATATGCCATCATCACTTTGAAAGACACTTGGGAACCTTCATTAATGCCGATAATCTGGAGGATGCAACAGCCACCCGCCAGACGTTCCTTACCGTCTGAGCGCTGGCGAACGGCGATGGTCGTGAGGCGATGGCTGGACGGATCGTTTGCGGACACTTGGGCTAATCCGCTTGAAATCGGCGTTGCTTGCCGATAGAGTATGATGCACGATGCGTCAGAAGCGGAATTGACCACGGCCGGTCGACCCATAAGCCTTTTGGCGACAGCAGCTTGGAGAGGTGTCCGAGTGGCTGAAGGAGACGGTTTCGAAAACCGTTGTGCCCTTAAGTGGGTACCGGGGGTTCGAATCCCCCCCTCTCCGTTCCAGGCCGCGTGAGCCGTCGCGCGGCCCTTGGTTTTTTTGGGGCGGGTCAGACGGCGCGGGTGTAGACGACCTTGTCGTCGCCCGTGGCGTAGAAATCGGGTAATCGGGCGGCTTGGCGATAGCCGCGGGTCAGGTAGAATCGCCGGGTGGGGCGGTACGACGGGCGGCCCGAGGTCTCGACCACGGCGAGTCGCCCGCCGGCTTGGCGGATGCGATCCTCGGCGAATGCCATCAGCCGCGTACCGACGCCGCGGGCCTGCGTGCGGGGTGAAACGGCGATCCAGTAGATATCATAGGTGCCCAGCGTGCAGGGCGTCGGTCCGTAGCACACCCAGCCGATGGCCCGGCCGTCCTGTTCGGCGGTGAAGGACTGATAGTGGCCCCGCGGCCCTTTGGCGATCGCCTCGTCGAGCACCTCGCGGGCGATCTCCAGTTCGTCGGGCCGGAAAAACGCGGTAGCCTCGAGCAGTTCGAGAATGTCCGCGCGGTCGCGGGATTCGGTGTGCCGGATCGGGACGGAAGGATCGTCGAGATTCACAGCCGCCTTCGGCCGGATCGCCCGGTCGGCGGCGGACTCGATTGTCGACGAGACGAACTGGTGGTACGGGACGCCGGCGGCGGCGAGCGCGGCGGCGAAGCCGGCGTCGGGCGCGATGTCCGGGTTGGGATTGACCTCGAGCACGAACAGGCGGCCCTCATCATCCATGCGGAAATCCACCCGGGCATAGTCGCGGCAGCCAAGGGCCGACCAGGCCTGCAGGGCGGTCCGGCGAACGAGCTGGGCGTCGGACTCCTCGAGCGGAGCGGGGATGATCCGCGGCGTGTGGTTGAACTCGAACGAATCGGCCAGCCACTTGGCGGCGTAGTCCACGATCCGCGGCCGCTCGGTTCCGAACGCGGAGAAATCGATCTCCGCCAGCGGCAGAACCGTCGCTCCCTCCGGGCCCTGGATCACCGAGACGTTCAGCTCCCGCTGGCCGACCAGTTGTTCGACGATCGCGGTCTGGCCGAACTGGCGGTGGATGCGGTTGACCGCCTCTTCGAGGGCAGGCCCGCCGGCCCGCACGATTGATCGGCGGGCGTCGATGCCCTCGCTGGCGTCGGAGGCGGCGGGTTTGACCAGCCACGGCCCGGGCGGCAGCGCCGAGGCGTCGATCGGTTCGCCCGGTACGACCGCGATCCCGGCCGGCACGGGCAGGCCCGCCTCCGCCAGGATCGCCTTGCTGCGGACCTTGTCCAGCGCTTGCAGCAGGCTTTGCGTGTCGTTGCCGGTGCAGCCCTTGCCGTAGGCTTCGCAGATCGCAGGCGCCAGCGAGGCGTCCATCGCCCGGCCGGGCAATTCCTCGACCAGGTTGAACACGATCGGCTCATCCGCGCGGGACAGCAGTTCCGGCAGCTCCGCCAGCTCGCGCAGCGGGCGGACGCGGTGCGGAACGCCCAGTGTCTCCATCGCGGCGACGACCGCCCGGACTTCCTCGAGCACGCCGGCGTCGCTTTCGTGGACGGAAAAGGCCTCGCCGTCGGATGAAACCTGGCGGGGCAGATTATGAAGCAGCAGAACGCTTTCGCACGGCCGTGGCATCGGAACTCCTGTTGCGCGCCAACGCGCTGGTGATGATGGAACCGATCAGTTCGGCGTAGGGCATGCCCTCCTGCGTCGCGATCATCGGCAGGTCCGAGTGGCTCGGGTGCAGGCCGGGCAGCGGGTTGACCTCCATGAAGCACGGCTGACCGCTGCGGTCGAGTCGGATATCAACCCGTCCGGCGTCGCGGCATTCCAGCGCCAGGTACGACTGCAGCGCCAGCGTCTCGACCCGCTCGCGAAGCGGACCCTTTTCCATCGGAAAGTAACGGACGAGCTGTTCGCAGCGTTCCTTGGAGTCGTAGGAGTAGATTCCGCCCTGCGACGGATCGCGCAGCTCGATCTCCATCGTGCCCAGCACGCGGGCGTCGCGCCCGGTGCCCAGAACGCCGACGGTGACTTCCCGGCCGGGCAGGAACTCCTCGATGAGCACCGGCTGATGATACCGCAGCAGCAGTTCGCGGACCCGCCGCTTAAGCTGCTCGGCGTCGTCGATGCGCGAACGTTCATCGATACCCTTGCCCGTGCCTTCGCAGAGCGGCTTGACGAACAGCGGATAGGCCAGCTCCACGCCGGCCAGGTCACCCGGCTCGCGGGCCACCGCGAACCCGGCGGTCAGCAGGCCGGCGTCGCGGACCAGCCGCTTGGCCACCGCCTTATCGAGTGTGGCGGCGCAGACCAGCGGATCGGAAAAGGTGTAGGGCGCCTGATGGAGTTCGAGGATGGCCGGCACCTGGGCTTCGCGGCTTCGCCCGAAAAGGCCTTCGGCGATGTTGAACACCAGGTCCCACCGTTGGCCGTCGCTCAGCCGGCGGCACAGCGACCAGGCGCTGCCGATCCGGTCGGTCCGGTAGCCCAGGCTGCGGATCGTGGCGTCAAGGGCGTCGATCGTCTCGTGCGAGTCGAACTCGGCGACGGTCTGTTCGTCGAAGCCCTTTTCCAAGTAGTCGTTTCGCAGGTCGTAGGTCAGTCCGATGGTCAGGCTCATGATGGCCTCCCTTGGAATACGGTGATGGAGGTGGCGGATCGTTCGGTCAGTCCGCGGCCGAGGCCTCGGAAGAACGCGGCCCCGCCCCGCCGCAGGTTGCTCAGGCTGTAACCGCCTTCCTGGACGACCAGGACGGGCACGCCCAGCGTCATGATCCGCCGGCCGATGGCCTCCATCGCCCGCAGCGTCAGCCCGAACGAGCCGGTGGGATCGCCGCGCATGGTGTCAAAGCCGACGGAAACGACCAGGACGGTTGGCTTGTATTTGCCGATCGCCTCGAGGGCCTTCTCGACCGTATCGAGGTAGACCTGGTCGCCGGCATTTTCGGGCAGCGGGAAGTTGCGGTTAAAGCCCTTGCCCGGTCCTTCGCCGACTTCGTCGGCGAATCCGGAGAAGTACGGATAGGCGAAGTTGGGATGCCCGTGGATCGAGACGGTCAGCACGTCGTCGCGGGACCAGAAGATGTCCTGCGTGCCGTTGCCGTGGTGGAAATCGATATCGAGCGTGGCGACGCGGCCGTGCTTGCTGAGGCGGTTGGCGGCGATGGCCGCGTTGTTGAAGTAGCAGAACCCGCCGAACGCCCGCCGCTGGGCGTGATGGCCCGGCGGCCGGCACAGGGCGTAGACGATCGGCCGGCCGCGCAGCAGCTCCTCCGTGGCGGTCAGCGCCACGTTGACCGCCGCCCGGGCGGCGCGGTACGCGTTCTGGTCCAGCGGCGTGAAGGTGTCGATGCAGTAGTATCCGGCCCGGATCGAAAGATCCTTGGGTTTGACGTTGGCCCGCCGGAGCGGAAAGACGTACGGGTACACCGGCCGTCGCGGCGCGAGCTTTTCGCAGACGTTCCGCAGGTAGTTGACGAAGTCGCTGTCGTGGACCTCCTTGATCACGTCCTCGCCGAACGGCCGCGGCGGAATCTCATCGAACAGGACGGCGGACCGTATTCCCGCCCGCAACGTCTCGACGCGCACCGGCCGCTCCACGTAGCCGCGCTCGCGGACGTGGTGGATCCGATGGTGTTCCGAGACGACCAGGGCCAGGTTCTTCTGGAGGTGCCCGTTGACCAGCGCCGTCTTCGGCTCGACCTTCAGGTACCGCGGTTCGCGAAAACGCACCGGATCGTCGACGAACGACTCCACCACCCGCTCGATGTAGTCCGGTCCGACCAGATGGCTGTACTTTCGCTGCAGGATCAGCCGGACCGCGGCCCGGCACTCCGAGCGGCGCAGCGAACCCTTGCGGCCCAGCGGATCGAACAGCAGAAACGGGGCCGGCGGCTCGCCGATCGGCGTCTCGTACTCCGTACCGACCACCGGCCGCACGCCGTAGCGCTCGTAAAACCGCAGGCGGGCCTGGTTCTCCTTCAGCCTGGCCGGATCGGCCACCTGCTGCGGGTCGTCGGGCAACGCCTCCATGTACAGCCCGCGCGAGCCGAGCTCGCGCAGGTGCTCGCGGGTCGCCTCGTACAACGCGCTGCCCAGGCCGCCGCCCCGGATCGTCCCGCGCACCGCGATGAAGTCCAGCAGCGAGCTGTTGACCTCGGGAAAGTGCAGGACCAGCGAGAATCCGGTGACCCGGTTGGCCGCCTGCTCGGAGACCAGCAGAACCGCCCGATAGCCGTACTTGAACGGCGAATCCAGCATGTCGGGGATCTTGCCGGCGTAGTCGGCGACCTCGCCGAAGTGCTGGACGAAAATCTCCCGGACCTGCTCGATCTGCTCCCGGTCGGACGGCAGGACCGTGCTGTAGATCCGGCGGATGCGTATCATCCTAACGCTGCTTTCCGGACTCGGCCAGTTCCCCGTGCTCGATGGCGCTGCGCCGCCGGCCTCGCGCGGTGCCCTGCGGGACGATCGCGGTGGCCCGTCCGCTGACCAGATCGCAGACCTCCGGCGAGCCTTCGCGGCGCCAGCGGTCGCCGCGGCTGTCCCCGATCGGGTCCGGTTCCGGGTACGAGACCATCATTCCCTCGAAGTTCCGCAGCACGGTGTGCGTCGGACTGGTGGTCACCACGTAGTTCGGCAGCAGCGGAATCTTGCCGCCGCCATGCGGCGCGTCCACCACGAACGTCGGAATCGCCAGCCCGCTGAGACGCCCGCGCAGGTGCTCCATGATCTCGATCCCCCGGCTCAGCGGCGTCCGGAAGTGCTCGACGCCTCGCACCAGGTCGCACTGGAACAGGTAGTACGGCCGCACCCGCGCCCGCACCAGCCCGCGGCAGAGCTCCTCGATGATCCGCGGATCGTCGTTGACCCCGCGCAGCAGCACCGACTGGTTGCCCAGCGGGATTCCCGCGTCGGCCAGCCGGCCGCACGCCGCGACCGCCTCGTCCGTCAGTTCGTTGGGGTGATTAAAGTGCGTGTTCACCCAGATCGGATGGTACTTCCGCAGCATCGCCGTCAGCTCGTCGGTGATCCGCATCGGCAGCACCACCGGCGTCCGCGTCCCCACGCGGATGATCTCAATGCTCGAAACGCCCCGCAACACCTTCAGCACCGCCTCGATCGCCTCCGTGCCCATCGTCAACGGATCGCCGCCCGAGACGATCACGTCCCTGATCTCCGGATGCGCCGTCAGATACGCCCGGACCTGCTCGAGCCGGCACGCCGAGATCGTGCTCTCCCGCGTCCCCGCGACCCGCTTGCGGGTGCAGTGGCGGCAGTACATCGAGCACGTGGTCGTCGCGATCAGCAGCGCGCGGTCCGGATACCGATGCACCAGCCCCGGCACCGGCATGTCTTCTTCTTCTTCCAGCGGGTCGCCCTTGAGGAACGACGGGTCGCACAGCTCCAGGCCCTGCGGCACGCTCATCTGGAAGACCGGGTCCGACGAATCCGCCCGCTGAATCAGCGATGCGTAGTACGGCGTGATCGCCATCGGATACTTGCGCACCACCTCCGGAAGGTCGCTGCGATCCTTGAGGGAGGGAAACTGCTGCTCAAGCTGGGCGGGAGTCCGAACCCGGTGCCTCATCTGCCATCGCCAGTCCCCCCACTGACGCTCATCAACGCCTCTCGGCAAGCCTCCAGGCGCCGGATCGGGATCCTTGGCCGATCCGCAGCCCTGGCCGGTGGACCTGGCGCCATCTGAGTTGCCGTCACCGTCGCTTAGGCCATCCGTCCTCTGCATGATCCTGACTCCTAATAATCAATTTGCGTTTGTAAGTGTATGGCTGAAAAACACAAAAGACAACTCTCGATGTTATCGCCCCAGAAACGTGGAAAGCCCCGCCACAAACGCCCGACGCAGCGGCTTGAAGCTGGTTTCGATTTCCTCGGAGGTCAATCCGATCATGGCAAATGACAAAAACCCGAACACGAATCCTGCCACGGCACAAGCCAGCCGCCTGACCTTCACAGGATCGATGCGCTTCGAGACGTAGGGTGACAGATAATTTTCAATCGCTTCGAGGTAGCGGACGTAGGGTTGTTCCAGTTCCTCCGCCGATTCCCTCTGCAGCTTTAAAAGGACCCGCCCCTGGAACAGGAGGATAAACTCCTCACTATTGTCGCCGAAAAAAGTCGAGTGTGCAACCAGTAAATGCTCCAGCGCCTCTTCCAGATCCTCCGGCTGCTGCTCCACCTGGTTCACATGCTCCAGCAGATGATCCACCGCGTTCTCGACCAGCGAGAGCATCAGGTCGTACTTGTCGCGAAAATGGCGATAAAAGGTCCCTTTGCCCAAATCCGCGCGTTCGGTGATGTCCTCGATCGCGGCGGCGTCCACGCCGACTTCGGTGAAGACCGAGAGGGCCGCCTCCTGGAGGCGCCGCCGGGTCCGCGAGGCCCGCTTCTGGGCCCGATCCTGTCGCACTGTGCCCGCTTTTACCTTCATGATGGGACAGTCTAGTCAGGTCGGACCACAAAGTCAATGGTGAACGATCGGTCACTTTTATTTTCTTGACGGTTTTCCTGTCGCCGGCCGGCGAACCCCGGGTCGATTATCGGACGCCAAAAGTGCAGCCGGTATCCAAAGTGGCCCCGAAAAAGTTCCGATGAATCCCACGGGCGCGGCGTGAGTGCGTCCGGGAAGAGTGTCATGGCGATCGGTATGATTTCCGAACGAGCAGCCAGGTTGAGAGGTTTTGCCCGGTTGGGTTTGACCGGACGCGCCATCTCCTTCTGCACCCTTCTGGTCATGTGCACCGTCGGCTCCCTCAGCGCCGTCCTGATCCAGCAGAACCACAACGACTCGATCCGCAAGATCACCGAGCACGCCGTCACCTACACCCGGGCGATCGGCCACAACGCCGAGCCGGGCGTGCTGCTTAACGACCGGGACAGCCTCGAACGAGTCCTGGCCGGAGCGGCGGGCGACGCCACCGTCGTGCTGGCTGAGGTCTACGACGCCCACGGCGAACGTCTGTCCGTCTACCGGCGATCCGAAAACTTCGTGCCCCGGATCGCCGTCGATCCCAACGATCCGCTGGCCGGACCGGCCTCCCGCGACGACCAACGGGTGGAAATCTCGGTCACCGAACTGCTGGTGGTGGTGCCCATCTGGGCCAACGTCAGCCAGATCGACCTGGGCCTCCTGGACGCCGAGGCGGGCGCCGAACCGCGAGGCGCCGCCCCGATCGGCTATCTGCACATGGTCTACAGCCTCGAACAGGTGCTCTCGGAACTGAAGCACCGCATGGCGGCCAGCGTGGCCATCTCCGTGCTCGTGATCGTGGTCGGCATCGTCGCCACCGTGCTGGCCATGGGCCAGTTGCTCACCCCGATCCGCGACCTGGTTGCCGCCAGCACCGCCGTCGCCGAGGGCAACCTGAGCAAACGGGCGACCGAGGAGGCGGTCGGCGAGATCGGCCTGCTCGCCTCCAGCTTCAATCGGATGGTCGAATCCCTGCAGGAGCGAACGGCTGAGTTATCGGAATCCAACGGCCGGCTCACGTGCGAGATCGCCGAGCGGACCCGGGCCGAGGAGGAGCTCAAGAAGGCCAAGGAGGCGGCTGAGAGCGCCGACCGGGCCAAGAGCGAGTTCCTGGCCAACATGTCGCACGAAATCCGCACGCCGATGAACGGGATCATCGGCATGACCCTTCTGACCCTCGAAACCGACCTGAGCGAGGAACAGGCTGAGTACCTCAACATGGTCCGCCGCTGCGCCGACTCCCTGCTGACCATCATCAACGACATTCTGGACTTCTCCAAGATCGAAGCGGGCAAGCTGGAGCTCGAACGGATCAGCTTCGGCCTCCGCGAATGCGTGGGCGAAACGATCAACTTCCTCGCCCCGCAGGCCGAAAGCAAGGGCCTGCAACTGCTGGTGCAGGTGGACGAGAACGTGCCCGCCCAGGTGATGGGCGATCCGGGACGCCTCCGCCAGGTGATCACCAACCTGATCAACAACGCCGTCAAGTTCACCGAACAGGGCGAGGTCGCCCTGGCCGTCCGCGCCGAGCACGCCGGCGATTATCGGGCCGAGCTTCACTTCAGCGTCCGCGACACCGGCATCGGCATTCGCTCGGAGAAGCAGCGGACCATCTTCGAAGCCTTCGAACAGGAAGACGGCTCGACCACCCGCCGCTACGGCGGGACGGGCCTGGGCCTGGCCATCTGCCGCCAACTGGTCGAAATGATGGGCGGCCGGATCTGGGTCGAGAGCGAACCGGGCAAAGGCAGCACCTTCCACTTCACCGCCGCTTTTGATCTTTCCGAAACCAAACCCCACCTCGTGCCGGCGGACTTCAAGGATCTGAAGGTGCTGGCCGTCGATCCCAATCTGACCAATCAGTGCGTGCTCAGCCAGCAGTTCAAGGGCTGGGGCGTTTCGCTCACCACGGTGGCCGCCGCCGATGAGGCGATCCAGGCCCTCAACGAGGCCATCGAAGCCGGTCAGCCCTTCCGGACGGCGCTGATCGAGCTGCGGCTCAGGGAGTCGGACGGCCTGGACCTGGCCCAGCAGATCAGAAACACGCCGTCATTGGCCACGACCCACATCATCGTGCTCGCCTCGTCCGATCAGCCGGAGGATCACGACCGCTGCCGCCAACTGGGCGTCTCGCGGCTCCTGATCCGCCCGGTCGATCCGCAGACCCTCTGCTCCGCCCTCGCCGAGACGACCACCGGCAAGCCGCGATCGGCTGAACAACCGGCTGAAACCAAGCCGCCGCGGCCCCTGCGGATCCTCGTGGCCGAAGACAATCCCGTCAACCAGAAGCTCGCCATCCGCATCCTCGAAAAATGGGGCCACACGGTCGCGACCGCCGACAACGGCCGCAAAGCCTGCGAGGCCGTGCGGAAAAACGACTACGACCTGGTCCTCATGGACGTGCAGATGCCGGAAATGGACGGCTTCGAAGCCACCGCCGCCATCCGCGAGCAGGAGATGCCCCTCGGCCAGCGCATCCCGATCATCGCCATGACCGCCTACGCCATGAAGGGCGACATGGAGCGATGCCTCGAAGCCGGCATGGACGGCTACATCGCCAAACCCATCAAGATCACCGAACTCCAAGCCGCCATCGACGCCGTCGTTCGCCAGTCGGCCGCCCTCGCCCAAGTTGTTGAATGATTATTGTAAAAACTGAAGATCAGTCATTGCCAATTCCATCGCCGATCACCCCGCGTTTCTCGACCCTTGCGAATCATGGGCATACAATTGGATGAAAAGAGCTGCGGAGTGCAGTTGACGTAAAGTCGCTTGGACCGGTTTTCTGGTAATCTAGCGAAGCACATACCAACGCTCGTCTTGAACATGACGGGCAGCACTCTGGCGGCTCTTTTCTTTTGCCCGCGTTTCCTCGCCTTCTCCCGTTTTCCCAGTGGCACAAGCGGTTGCGTAGACGTGTCGCCTTCCGTGACGGGTGTCGAGTCCCGCCACTGGGCCGGTAGGCAACTGCCGGGACCGAATCGCTTGCGATCAGCGGACGTCTAGCCCAATCGCACCTTCACCTGGCCGGCATGAATCTGGGCCAGCGGTTGTACCCGACGGCAGGATCGTTTGAACGCAGCGCACGGATGAACTCTATTTCTTTGGCGTTGACCTCTTCGTCGGAGGCGGTCTGCGACTCCCACAGTATCTGCTTGCGGATCGTGAAATCCCGCCGCTGCTCCCGCGTGAAGTCCGCCTCAATCAGCCTGCCATCGGCGCTTCCGAAGTAGTTGATGCTGTCGGTCAGATCCTTGCCGACGTAGATCTTCCCGTTCGGATACGTGATTCTGTAGATGATTTTCATGGCCATAGACAACGAACCGAGCTTGGCTTTTGGTCCTTTAGATGTCCTTGCCGCACTTGGGGCAGTAGTCGAAGTCCCGGCTGGCCTCAGCTCCGCAGAATGGGCAGAAGTCGCCATCAAACCGACGCCGCTCTTCCTTGTCGCGCCGTCCAGGGCGTTCGTCGTCGGCGCGAGGGTCATACCCGAGCGCCCGCGCGACGGGGTCGCCTTCCTCCTGGCCGGTCGTGATGTCGAACGAACTCATTCGGTCCCGCTGCATGGCGTTGTGGAAGTTGTATGCGATCCCGACGACGGCGAGCCCGACGAACACCACGCCGAACAGAACGAAGAACCACGGCGCCCCCATCGACGCCGCCCCGATGGTCCAGCACACGCCGAAAATGGCAGCCGCCACTCCGCCGATCGCCCCCATCGCCGAAGGTCCCCGTCCGGGTTTGATGCTGTACATGGCCTTCCTCCTGCCCTGTCAGTCCGCTCGCCAACACCGGTCAGTATAACACTTCAACGACAAGGAACCAAGCCGCTTCGCTGGAGATCGCCCGACGGTCAGCTCTTCCGCATCTTCTTCGCTACGTTCGCGTGCTTCTGTTCAAATCGGGATCGTGCGTTTCGAGGAGCCTGCGGATAAACTCGTGCTTGGCGCTGGTGTAGGACCGCCGGTCGTTGGCAAAAGTGGCGGCCAGGCGGGTCTTGAGGCCCGCGTATTGCTCCCGTATCTCAGCGTCGCCGCGGAGCAGGTCGCGGAAGAGCAGGTAGTTCGCCCATTGGGCGTCATCCCGATCCACCACGTGCAGGTGGACGGTCCGCACCTCCGGCTCGGACTCGCGGACAAACAGGTGCCCCCCTTCGCCGCCGCCGTCGCCGCGATAGATGTAGTTCAACGGCTCAAGCCGGTCGATCAGCATCGCCATGGCCTCGACGGACCACACAGCCGCTGCAATATCGAGAATCGGCTTGGCCGGCAAACCCGCCACCGCCGTGCTGCCGACGTGCTGAACGTCGACCACCAACTCGCCGCAGACGCCCGCGATCTCACGGCAAACCTCCGCCGCCAGACCGACCCATCCCGGTTCGTGGTCCACGATCCGCACGGTATATCGCCTCAGTCCTACCAGCGGTTGACGATCTGACTTGTCCACGTTACTCACACCTGCGCCAGAAGGACCACGTAGTTCTCGCCGTACTGCTTCGCGCACTTCGGACACGTCGTGTAGAAGAAGTACAGCTTCCGAAGCTCCTTGCCCCGCTCGCGGACGAACGTTTTCATATCGTCGATCCACGTCCGCATCTCGCGGTAGGGGCCTTCGAACACCTTGGCCACAAACGTGCCCGAAAGACTGGCCATCCGCGCCTCCGGAACCGGCTTGGACTCCGCGATATATACATCCGCGCCCCACAGCGAGTTCTCATCCGACAGCACGATCATCTCCTGCGGCTCAGCCCCAGCCGCTTCGATCGCCGCCATGCTCCGGACCATCACCGCGCCGAAGTTCAGCGGAACGTGCAAAAAACTCCGCACGCGGTCCACAAGAAACGGCTTGTTGTCCCAGGTGAACTCCCGATTCTCCCAAGGCCCCGGATCAAACCGCGGACAACACTCAGCGGGATCATTGGCAGTCACGTGTTTGCCTCCTTCGAATGTTCCGTTGGTGAGGATGGCGGCTGAACCGGCATGCTCCTCATCCAATATGACCTCTGATCCCGGCGCGTAGATGGCCATCCAGACCACCAATGAGGAGATTCGGCCTATGATGCCGCTGGCAATGATGGTCCAGATCGTCTTCACGCCTTCACCGCCATGAACGCTTGCTTGGATGCCGCGCCGCTCCGGATTGCACTGGTCCAGTTAAGACGGAATATACCAGCCGAACGGATACATATCAAGCGCGGACGCCGGGAAGAGCCAAGCGGTCCGGCAGGGCGTGGGCCTCCGCCTGCACGGGAAGGACGGACGAAATCCGGTTGTCGCCGCGACGCGGCGGCGAGGAGCTTACTGCCACTCCCGCAGCGCCGCGTGATTCCAGCCCCGCCAGGTCCTGGCCACAAAGTGAGGGTAATACGGCCAGTCGTACGCCGCGAATACCTGGTTATGATCCCAGCTATCGACCGCGGCCTCGTAGCGGACCTCCAACCGGCCGCCGTCGAGCCACAAGAACGTCTCGCCCGACTGGCCGAACGTGATGCCCCCTCGCGAGAAGTGGTTCATCCGCTTCGGCAGCACATACTCACTGGCGTAGTCGTTGTTGTGGCAGCACAGCAGCGGAAGCCCGTGGCCGCTGATGGTGTCGGTATACTCCCTGAGCCGCAGACCCGGCAGCCGCATCGGCTGCGGCGTCGCGCTGTCCTGATAGTTGTACGAAGCGGCGAACGGCGTCACGCCGTCGGCCAGTACGGTCGTCATCAGATCCTCAGCCGTCGCTCCCGGACACGCAAACGTCCGGTCCGCTGCGATGTAGCCGGGCCACAAAAGCGCCAGCGATCGCAGCGTCGAGAGGTTCGTATCGCCGACGGTCGGAAAGAAATTCCGATACTCATCCGCGTACATCAGCAACCCGATCTGAATCTGCCGCACGTTCGACAGGCACGTGGTCTTGATCGCGCTCTCCCGCGCCGTATTCAGCGCCGGAAGCAGCAGCGAAACCAGCACGGCGATGATCGCCACCACCACCAGCAGCTCGATCAGCGTAAAGGCCTTCCGATATGACGATGTTCCGTTCATGACAGCGTTCCTTATGGCTCGACGGGCACGAGGTACACCGGGGCCTCGCCCACCTTCACTTCCACTTTGCCGCGAACCGGCGTGACGGCCAGCTTCGTGCCGTACAGATCGCACGGAAACACGTCCACATCTCCGGTATCGACCACAACCTTCGTATCCTCCAGGGCGTTCCAGACCGCCCACAGCGGCTTTTCACCGCTGAACCGGTAAACCCGGGTTCCCTCCTTCCCGCAACTCCACTGTTCCACCCGCCGATCGCCGATCGTCGCGGTCATGAACCGATACGCCCGCCACGACGGCTTCGGCGAACCGTCCAGCCGCACCAGGCCCATGTTGTGCGCCTGGTCCGTCTTCTCATCAACGTCGTTCCAGCCCAGATACGTCACGAAGCTCAGCCGGTGCGCCTGGGACTGGATGTGCAGCTTGACAATGTTGCGAGCCTGCTCGGCCTCCGAGACGAACTGCGAATAGTCCTGATAACCGGTGGCAGGGTCCCACGTCGGCCAGCCGGTCTCGTTGATCGCCACCGCGATATCCGGCCGGCCCGTCCGAACGCACGCCTCGCTGACCGCCGTAAGCTGCGAGTCCAGCCCCTCATCCACCGCGTAAGGATGGATCAGCACCACGTCGATCAGCTTTTCCTGATCGCGCTTGAGCAGGGCCTCGACGTAGCCGGGAAAGGGAAGGCCCAGCCCGCCGGTGCCCACCAGAATCCCCGTCTGCGTCGCCTTGATCGCCTTCGCCGCCCGGTTCAAAAGGTTCGAATAACCCGGCAACGTCCACGAGGCCACCAGATTGGGCTCGTTGAAGATCTCCCAGATGCGGACCTGCGGCGCCGGCTTCTCGATGAAGGGCCCGATGAATCCCAGGTAATCGCCCCAGTGCGTCACCGGATAGCACGGGTCGTTGGCGTCCCTCGCACCGGGCATCCCGTCGATGCAGCAGGCGAACACGATGCCCGTCTCCGCCGCCAGCTTCTGCAGATCGGGCGCCGTCGCGCCCAGGCCCATCCGATGCCAGACCACGCCGGCCTCCTGCATGTCCCGCGCGTACTTGTGAAACCACCGCGCGAAGCACGTGAAAACTCCCCAGAACGGCCCGTCCAGAACCCGCCGCCCGCTGATATCCGGCGCCGGCGGCGCGATCGCCTTGATCGCCAGATCGTCCATCCAGCCGGTGCCCGACTGCCCGCTGAAAATGAAATCCAACTGCACCCGATACGCCGTCGACGGGGCCGCGAATCGCACCACCGCCTTCTGCCACGCCACGTCGCCCACCAGCGATTCGGAGTCCACCCCGCCGTACGCCACGCTGCCGCGCCAATACTCCACCGCCAGCCGACACCCGTGACCCACCGCGCCGTTGCAGCGGATCATGCCGGAAACCTCGTACCACTGTCCCGGAACCAGACCCTGCAGATTCTGCGACAGAATCGCGATCTGCGGCGCTGCGGGCGCCAGTTGGCCCACGCGCTTTCCGTCCGGCGCATCGCCGACCTCCACCGTCGTGCACCCCTTGGCCGCCTCGTCGCCCAGCGTGCTCCACGCCTTCCAACCCAACGGCTGACCGTTCTCGGCGACCTGCTCGAACGACGGATTGACAATCACCGGCTCGGCCGCAGCCGACAGGCAGATCAGCGGAGCCAACAGAACGGCCTTCAACATCATGCGCGACAGTCCTTTCTTTTCTTTTCTTTTAGTTCACCATCGGCCCCAGCGACTCGCGACGGACCACCGTCGGTGCGATCAGACGCCCTTGCCGCCCGTCCTGGGCCGACCCGTGCTCGATCTTCTCCAGCAACACCCGCGTCGCCTCCCGGCCCAGCGCCGCCATGTCCAGATGCACCGAAGCCAACGGCACCGGCAGCAGCGAACACATCGCCAGGTCGCCATATCCGATCAGCGACAGCTCCTCCGGGATCCGCACACCGCGGTCTCTGGCTGCGTCAAAAACCCCGAGGGCCAGAAAATCGTCGTAACAGCAGATCCCATCCGGCCGGTCGGGCAGATCCAAAAGCCGCAAGCCCGCCTGCCGTCCCATCGCCCGGTCCTCGTGCTTCTCGACCCGGAAGATCCACTCCGGCTTGGCCCGCAGCCCCGCGGATTTCACCACGTCCAGATAACCCTGCAGGCGCCTTTCCTCCGCGCCGTGATAGCCGACCTGCCCGCCGATGTGGGCGATCCTCCGCCGCCCGGCTTCGACCAGCGCCCGCGCCGCCATCCGCCCGCCTTCCAGCTCATCGAATCCCACGTAGTCCAGCCACGGTGCCTCTTCGCACGGCCCCAGCAGCACGAACGGATACCCGTCCTCCGCCATCCGCACCAGGTGCCGATGGTCGCCGAGGTGCTCGATAATCAAGCCGTCCACCCCGCGCTGGCGAAGCATCTGACACTGCTGCTCCTCCCGCGACCCGCTGGCCCGCGTACTGCACAGGATCGTGTGAAACCCCGCGTCGCCCGCCCGCGTCTCGTTGGCCATCACGAACTCGCCGATGCTGGGGTTCGTCACGTCCACGAACAGAAGGGCAATCATGTTGGTTCGCGCCCGGGCCAGCGCCCGGGCTGAGAGGTTCGGCGTGTAGCCCGTCTCGCGGACCGCCGCCAGCACCTTCGCCCGCGTGGCCTCGGAAATCCGCGAGTTGGGCGTGTTGTTCACCACCCGCGAGACCGTGGTCTTCGAGAGCTTCAGCCTGCTGGCGATCTGCGATATGCCGGGCCGTTCCATCCGATCGTTCCTGCGACTCTGTCCAGTGCACAACCGCTTATGCAACTCAGCATAACCGGTTGTGCAATAAAATGCAAGCCCCCAGGCAAAGACGCGGCGCGGAACGGACCGTCACCGGTGGATTTTGGTATATCTTCTTGCGAGGCAAGAGCTTATGTGCGACGGCGGCCGCGCGTCACTCCAGGTTCGCGTGCCGGGCGAACATCGCCTCAGCCGTGATGCCGCTCCGGCGCATCAGGAGCACGATCATCGCGTCATAAAGAATGAAGAGGGACTGCTCGAACAGCGACCCCATCGGCTGAATCGACGCCAGCACCCCCGACCCAGCCGTTGCCTTGGGCGACGGGGCCGGAATCGCCACCACCACATCGGCAAGCTCAGCGATTGGCGAACGTGGATCGATCGTCGCCAGCAGCACCCGGGCCTCGAGCTCCTTCGCCTTCCGGGCCATCGCCAGAAGGCTCGACGTCCGGCCCGAGCCCGACCCGATCACCAGCAGATCCCCCTTCCCGATCGACGGCGTGGTCACCTCGCCCACCAGGTGCGCCGCCATCCCCATGTGCATCAGCCGCATGGCGAACCCGCGAACCGCCAACCCGCTTCGCCCAGCCCCGGCCAAAAAAACCCGCGGGGCGCGGGCCAACTCCTCGACCGCCGCGCCGACCGCGCCGGCGTCGATCCGCCCCGTGCACTGGGCCAGTTCGTCACAGACGACGCGCAGCGTATCGCGAATCTCACTCACGACGGGCCTCCCGTATGCGGGCCATGATCTCCGCAGCGGCGCAGCCGGGATCGGCGTGATTGATGATCGCTCCGCCGACCACCACGATATCGCCGCCGCCTTCGACCGCCCGGCCCACGTTCTCCAGCTTCAAACCGCCCGCCACCGCCAGCTCGCACCGCACCACCGGACGCACCAGCGACAGCTCCGACATCGGATCGACGCCCGGCGCCTGACGGTCGAACGCCGTATGAACGCACAAGACCGGCACACCAAGCTGCTCAAGCCGCCGCGCCCGCACCAGCGGGTCCGGCACGTTGATCAGGTCGGCCATGATCCGTCCGCCGTACTTCGCCACCGCCTCCAGCGCCTGGCTGATCGTCCGATCGTCCGCTGCGCCAAGCACCGTCACCAGATCCGCCCCGCGCCGGAACGCGCTGGACGCCTCGATGAACCCAGCGTCCATGATCTTCAGGTCCGCCAGATAACGCTTCTCCGGAAATCGCGACTTGACCTTCTCGAGCGCAGCGACGCCCTCCTCGATGATCAGCGGCGTGCCGATCTCCGCAATATCGAAATGCGGATACACCTTCTCCGCCACGGCCAGCGCGTCGGCCGTCGATAGCACGTCGATGGCAAGCTGCAACTGCGGATGTTCTCGGTTCATCGGCCGGGCCACTCCTTTTCCTCGACGCCGCATAACTACCCGGCCGCCGCCCCCCTTTCAACCAAAATCGCTCACCCGCCAACCGCTCGAAATACCGCCATCGAATACGGCGGCAGATTTCCGATCTCAAACACGGCCGGTTTGCCCGCCTCGATCGCGTACGGCCCGAACTCAGCGTGCTCGGTCGCCGTATCCACCGCAACGCTCATCCGCTTCACACCGGCCGGCAGCGTCGCGGGCGTCACGACCGCGTCGGCCGCCTTGCCCGAAAAGTTGCACGCGATCACTACCGTCGACCCATCCGGCATCACCGC
>JAAYCJ010000114.1 GCA_012729815.1 Phycisphaerae bacterium
AAGCTCTCCACGCTTCGCGTCACGATCAAAGGCCGCATCATCAGCCCAGACGGCCGGCCCATTCCGAGCGCAAAGGTGACCGGCGTCCTGGATGTCCACGACACTGCCTATGAGCAGTTTCTGGAGGCCAACGAAGCACCGACGTGGACCGCCCATACAGACGCGGACGGCCGGTACGAACTGCACGGAATGGACCCCATGCATTGGCACCACGTAGCTGCCGCTCTGGTCAACGGAAGGGCTCGCGACAACGTCGATATCCGCGTTGAAGCCCGCGGCTTCGTACAGCGGAAGGAAGACGCGCCGGAGGTCCCGCTTCTTCCCGAAGACGCCGTTTGTCTGGGCCGACGATGGCTGGCCATCCTCAACCAGGCGCAACAGCGACTCGGCAATATCCAACTCGCGGAAAAGGAGGGATGGACCCTCCCCGCCGCCACCGGCAACACAATCACCGGAATCGACATCGTCCTCCAGCCAATGGAGGCGCCAATCCCCACGGACGCCGATACGGCCGGGACACCAGCCGCTGATCCCTCCCATACCGATCCGCCGGTCACGCAACCCGCCGACAACTCGGACGGAGTGTCCGTCCAAGAGCGGACCGCCGGCGGGAACGCCAACATGCGTTACTTCCTGATCGGAGCGGCGGAGGCTGAGGCTCGGGCCGCTGAGGAGGAAACCATCAGCCCGATCGGCCCGGAAGCCAAACTCCTGCTCGTCCTGCCCGGCGGCGACGGCGGGCCCGATTTCCTGCCCTTCGTCAAACGCATCTACCGCCACGCCCTCTCCGATGATTACCTGGTCGCCCAGCTTGTCGCGCCGCGCTGGTCGGATGAGCAGGCCCAGAAGCTCGTCTGGCCCACCGAGACCAACCCGCGGCCGAATATGGAATTCAGCACCGAGCAGTTCATGGCTGCGGTGGTCAACGATGTTCACCGCGAGCACCGGTTCTCCCGCACCTTCACCCTCGGCTGGTCGTCGAGCGGACCGGCCTGCTACGCGGCATCGCTGACGCCCTCAGTACCCGTCCGCGGCACATTCGTCGCCATGTCGGTGTTCAAGCCCGACCAGCTTCCGCCGCTGGAGCGGGCCAGGACGCACACGTACTTCATTCTCCATTCGCCGCAGGACTTCATCCCCCTCCGCATGGCCGAGGAGGCCCGCGACCTGCTGGCGGATCACGGCGCCGCGGTCGAACTGGCCACCTACGACGGCGGCCACGGCTGGCGAGGCGACGTGTTCGGCAGCATCCGCCGCGGCATGGCGTTCCTGGAGGCGAACGTTCTCCGCACCCACGTCTACCTCATCAGCGATCTGCTGGAAGCCTTTGACCCGTCGAACCCATCCTACGCCGGGCAGCAGAGCGTCGCCCAAATCGTCGAGGGAATCCACAACGTCACCGGCGGCAGGGAAGAGTGGGAAAGCGGCCGGCACACGATCGACGTATGGCGAGATCGGTGGGCGATCATCCACACCTCCGCCAGGAACCACCAGCGGATCGATGATTACCTCAACCAAAGCAGAGAGCCATACCGCGCCAGCGTCGCCGTCGAAGCCAAATTCGTCACCGTCGATCTCAATGACCGCGACAAACTGCGCCAGTGGACGGCTGAGGACAAGATGCACCAATCCGACGACGGCGCCGCCACACGGATACTCACGCCCGACGAAGCCGAAGCTCTGATGGGGAGGCTTCAGTCCATCCGCTCGTCGTCCGTCTGCCAGGCCCCTCGCATCCTTGCACCGCACGGCATGCCACTGGAGATCACGGTGCCATCATCCGACCCGCTCGAACTTCCGCTGATCGACGACCCCACTACGCGCGTCGCCGTCCCGATCGCCTGTGCCATGCTGACCGGCCAAGCCGACGCCTCGCCTGACCGTCACAGCGTCACCCTCACCGCCGTCGCCGAGCACATCATCGGGCTTGAACAATTCAATCCAGCGGAACCCGATGACCTTCCGCAGTTGGCTGCGGCGGCCGTGACTCAGGATGTCCCCGACGGACAAACCCTCCTGATCAGCGTCCCCTTCCAGACCGTCCGCCCGGTCGCGGCCAAGGCAGTCAAGAACCCAAGCGACGGCGTCACGTTCGAACCCGTCTTCGAGCCGGTCGAATGCGGCTCAGAGCCCCAGCGCCGCCTCTACCTGCTGATCAGGCCCAAGATCATCATCCGCAGACCGCTCAGCCTCACCGACTCACAACCGACCGCCACTCCGCCCTGATCGCCGCCGCTCGCTGCAGTCTGCTTCCTGACGCTCTGATCTCACCCGCCCACGCGGTTGCCGCCCTGGCGTTTGGCCTCCACCAGCGCCCGGTCGGCTGCGTCGAGCAGCGCGTCGTACTTGAACGTCCCGCCGAACCGGTCGGTGGCGGACACGCCGACGCTGACGGTGACGGCGAATCTGGACTTGCCGTCGCTGATGCGCATCGCCTCGATCTCCCGGCGGATCCGCTCAGCCGTTTCAGCCGCCGCCTTCATATTCGAGCCGATCAGCAGCACGATGAACTGCCCGCCGCCGTACCGGGCAGCCAGGTCCCGCTGGCCCACGTGCCCGCGAATCGCGCCGGCCGCCGCACGCAACGTCTTGTCGCCCGCCTCATGGCCGTAGGAGTCATTGACCTGCTTGAAACCGTCAACGTCGATCATCAACAGCCCCACCGGCTCGCGGCAGATCGACCCGTCGACCAGCGTCGTCTCGAGGTACTCATCGAGCACCGCCCGGTTGGCCAGCCCAGTCAACGCGTCCATCCTGGCCGCCCGCTCCCAGTGGCGAAACGCCCGGGCCAACTCGTTCGACGGCTCCTGCCCTCGCGCCGCAGCGGCCGGCGAATTCCCACCGCTCACCTCGGCATCCAGAGCCAGGATCGCCAGTTCCGCCCGCGCCGCTTCCTGAAGCTCTTCCTCGCTGAACTCCGGACTCGCCCGAAGCGAGAACGCGTCGCCCACCTCGCGGTACTGCTTGAGCACCTCCACGATCAGACCTTCCTGCTCCTCCGGCGAGAGGCCCAGGCTGCGCCCGTTGGGCCAAGCCCCGCGCCGACCCGCTTCGTTCCGCCAGATCAGCGACGAGATCGCATCCGAAAGCTCCAGGACCGATCGCAGCGCCGCCGCCTCGCCGTCCAGAACGGCCTGCTGACCGGCATGGTGATGGCGCACCGCCTCGATCAGGGTCTCCGGCAGTTTCCAGCGGTCCAGCAGCCACGCGCTGACCGCCGCATGGTCGGCCCCCAACGTCTGACACTCCAGTTCGCACAGCGCCGGTCCCTGCTGGTGATAATACTCATGCAATATCGGACCGTACTTGCCGGGCAAAGCCTTCCACAGCGCCAGCACGCCGATGTCCTGCAGCAGGCCCGCCACAAACGCTTCCTCCGGGCTGAAACTTCTGGTCCGACCGGCCAGCAGCTTCGCGGATATCGCCGACGAAACGCCTCGTGCCCAATACCGCTGAATGTCGAACTGCGAATCCGCGAGCCCTCGCGTCCGGAGCACCGAAAACCCCAGCACCACGATCTTCGTCTTGCGAATGCCCAGCAGATTAACGCCCTGCGAAATCGACCCGATCTTGCGGGGAATCCCGAACAGGGCTGAGTTGACCACCTTCAGAATCCGCGCCACCAGGGCGGGATCCTGCTCGATCGTCCGCGCCAGGGTGCGCATGTCCGCCCGGTCGTCCTTGCACAGGTTCAGCACCTTCAACGCCACCGCCGGCAGCGAAGGAAGACTGTCGCACTGCTCCAAAGCACCAACCAGGTCGTCTGGGAGTACCGAAGTTCCTTCCAGAACCGATGTAAAACTCAAAACGGGAACCTCCTGAGGAAGCTACTGGACGTCTGTGTCGCACAGCGGCGCTCGCCTGCGCCCGATTGACGTCTCATCGGGCGTTTGACCCGTCCGGTTAACAGAACTATACCATACGCGCCGGCCGGCGGACCAAGCCCAAACCGGAGTCCTCCAACTCAACCCCGACCCTGCTTCGGCCGATGGAAGAGCAGGAGAGACTGACCGCCGACGAGGAACGTCGGGGCGAAGCTGACCGCGTGCCGTCCCGTACCGTCCGCCCAATGCGACTGGGACGCGGAGAAAGGCGATCCATGGAAGCGGATGTCCTTCAGAAAAAGACGACCAGCGTGATCATCATCACCGCCAACAACCTTCGCATCGAAGGCAAAATGTTCGTTGGCCCCCAGATCCGCCTCTCCACGAGCTCAACATGCCTCAGAAAAGATTTGTGATAGTCGGTAACGCCAACATCACCTTCCTCAACAGCGGCGAGACCTGCCGTCAGGACGTCGCCATTGTTAACAAGGACCACATCGTTTCAGCCTTCGCTGTCGAGTGACCCTTAACAGCCGACATTCCACCCAAACGCGCGCACCCGAAGCGTATGAGCGGCATTGGTCTTGATTACCGGACCATCTCACAGCAAGAACCGCCTCATCGCCTCCTGACCAGGCCTTGACCGCAGCAGGTGATCTCGCACTTCTCCTGCGTCTCGGCGTGGCAGGTGCATTCCTCTGCCGGCTTGCCCACGTCCACGCACTCCTTGAGCACCTGCAGTTCCATTCCGCACTGCTCGCAGGCGTAGACCTCGTTGCGCTTCATCTCGTGACAACTGGCCATAATCGTCCCCCTTCTTCACTGGAAGCAAACAAAAATGCCCCCACAGGCCCCATAATCCATACCCCAAACACCCCCCATTGTCCAGGGATTTCCACATCCTTCGACTTCCCGGACGAGGGCACGGAACACGCGGAAAGCAGGAATAACGCCCGCGATCCGTCATTCCGCTGGCTGGGTTGCCGCGGTAGGCGTCTTCCGCGAATGTTCGCGCCAGAACCGCAGCACCTCTTCGCGAAACTCCGGCACCAACCACGTGTACCCCGTCGCATCCGACGGCGACCAGACGTTGTGGTTGATCCTCATCCGATCGAAACGCTCCAGGGCGTGGCGCAACCAGATGACCCCCGAACGCGCCGACGCCTGGCCCGCATAGCCGACCACGCCGTACTCGCCGCAGTCCATCCGTGGGCCCTTTTCGATCATCAGCCGATAGACCGGCAGGCTGATCGAATCGCACTTGTAGCGGTCCCAGTAGTGGATGCTCTCGCTGTCGTTCCGCCAGCTCGGACTGGTCCACTCGATCATCGGCATGAAGCTCGGATAGAACACCCGCGGCATGAACGGACTGCCGCCTTCCACCACCCACTGGTGCGTAAACTGGTGCGGCCAGTAGTCGTGGAACCCGACGATGATGTTTTCGTCGCCCAGATCCTCCCAGAACTCCAGGCCCACCGGGTTGGCCATGTTCACCGCCTCGACCAGGATCGGCTTGTCGCCCGCCGCCGGCCGCAGCCGCTGTACCGCCTTCCGCATGAACACCGCGTAAGGCGCCACCGGCTGATGCTCGTGAAAAATCCCCGGCTCGTTCATCAGGTCATACCAGCCGACCACGTCCTGGTAGTCCTGGCACCACGACATGATCTCCGTCCATCGCTTGACGAACTCGTCAAACGCCTGGTCGCTCGAGAAATCCGACACCGGCGCCCAATTGTGATTGTCGACGCCCACCGTCAGGCCGCCCGCCTGCCGGGCCCACTCCAGGTTGCGCCGGACCAGGTCCCGCATCTCCGCGACCTTCGACCAGTCCCACTCGCTGAACCCGCCACAGGGCATTCGGATCGTCCGGCAGCCCTGCTCAGCCAGCTCGCGATACAACTCCGCCGTCGAATTCTCCACCGACACGTTCGCCCCGAACGTCCTCACCATCGGCCGCGACGGCAGCACGTACTCCAGAGGGCTCTGCCCATCCCGATACGCCCAGCCGTCCGGCGACCACGACACCTCACCCTTGATCTGCGCGCGAAGCGCACTGGTCGGCTTGAGGGACAGCGTCAGCAACGGCGGAACAGGGGTTAGCTTGATCGGCCTGACGTCGAAATCGCTCTGCCGTCTGATGTACGTGAACCGCTGCTCGACCCGATCGCCCCGCTGAATCTGCACGCACTGGGCCGGCTGATGCCGAAGCAGGCCCTGGTAGAACTCCGCGATGTCCGCCAGCCGGTCCTTCATCGCCGCCGGCAAGATCACGTACCCAACCGCCGCTGATTTCTCGAACGCCAGCGTCAGCACGCTACCGGCCCACGCCGCCCGTGTCGGCCGGCGGTTCATCACCAGCAGCATGCCACCCTTATCCGACCACAGCGCCAGCCACCCCTTGTCCGCATTCGCCAAGGCGCCCTTCTCCAGCGGCTGGGCCGCCGCACCGGGCGTCAGCACCTGATCCAGCGACGACTCCAGAAACGTCATCTCGAACGGACCATCCGATAGGTCCACCGTGACCATCGGCGTCAGGATCGAATAGTAGATCTTCATCCTCTCGCTGCGGTAGGCGCTGGCCGTCCATGTGCTCACAAGATCGAGCCTCGAACCCGGATCGACCAGCCGCACCGTCGCCGGCCCGTACACCGCCCGGTACGGCGTCGGCTCGGCGTGCTCCGGCCCGACCAGACCGTACTGCAGCTTCCATGCCTTGAGCCACGTGAAGATGTCCGTACCCAACTCCGGGGCGACCACGCCACCCAGTTCCCTGTCCAGTGCCGCCTGCAGCACATCGATCTTCGCCTCGACCTCATCGAAATCCACCGCCGCGCCCTCAGCGACCGCCTCTCTGACCCTCTGCATCGGCCCGTGGACCGCCATCCTCTCGCCCTCAGCCGCCTTCATCATCCGCCCGGCCAACTCCAGGTAACCGGCCCGGCAGCACAGCTCCGCTGCGTGACCTCGGGCATCCAACCACGCCTCGACCGCTCCAGGGTCCGTGCCCGCTCCCGCCAACGCCGCGATCTTCTCGCTCCGCAGACCCCACGGCGCCGGATACCGCATCAGCAGCCGATACGCCTCGGCCCGCGGATCGCCGGGCTGCCCCAGATCGATCAACGTCACCGCCGAGATAGCAACCGACGGCGTCGTCCCGTCATCCATCCGCTTGATCGCCAGCTTGTCGAACGCCTCCGGCGCATAGAAGAACTCCCGCACCGTCAGCGCCTGACCCGCGCCGCACTGCCGCACCCGTGTGATCTGCTGATGCCCAGCCTGACCGGACGCCCCTTCCACGTACAACGCGATCGCCCCCGCGTTCGCGCCGGTCGCGCTGATCGTGTACTCGATCTGGTACTGCCCGCTCGGCAGCGTCTTTCCAATCTCCACCACACCCCATCCGAACTTCGGCACGCTCGGTTTTAGCGCCACGCCCTTGACATCCGGCACGCCAGGAACGTCAACGATTTCGACGGCCTCCTGCTGGTAGCGTTCCGCCACATCGAAGGCGTACCTCTGCTCCGCGTGGGCAGACGAGGCAAAGACCAGCATCCACAAAACAGTGAGAGCGTTATGGTAGTAATTCATGCGTCTGCTGCTCCTTCTCTACCGCTGAAGGTCAAGACTGGATGTTGTCCTGGCCGGCGCCCGGCAAGCTTACTTGAAACGAACCGCGAGAACACATCCACTCACAACGTCAGGGAACAAGATATCCCTGGAAATCCCGGTAGTCATCCGGCTGCATGTTCTCAACGTGCTGATCGCAGAAAAGGACGTTGAAGCCCTGACCGGTGGGATGGCGCCAGGCGAGCCACTCGTAGAGCGATCCAGGATTCATGGGCTCAGCCCACACGTTGATGCAGTTCCACCCGTTCTCGATGGTTGTATCGACCAACAGCATGATGCGGGAGGGCTCCAGAATGTCATCAGCATTACGTCGTCCGTAGGGACCACTGACGCCAAGATGGCAATTGCCTCCGTAGCTGCACCAGTACACCCAGTGTGAAGGGTCCACCATGTGCTTGGGGCAATGAAACATCTCGCGAATCTGCGCCTCATTGACCATCCCAACCATCCTGGCCACGCAGCTCTGCCAGGATGGCAGAGAGCTCGAAGTCATAAAGAAAGGCGGGTATATCTCATTGTTCTCGTGTGTGTAAAGCTGGACACTCATACCCAACTGCTTCAGTCTGCTCCCGCAGATGGTGGTCTGCGCCTGCT
>JAAYCJ010000115.1 GCA_012729815.1 Phycisphaerae bacterium
AGGCGGAGTTCGAGGCGTTCGTCACGGAGCACCAGCGGCTGCTGGCGCCGACGCCGGTCCGGTATCTACCGGGGGTGGCCAAGTCCTGGTCGTGCGGCCGGCTTTCGACGGAGGCCTTTCTGGCCCAGGTCGGCGTGGCACTCGAAAGCGGCGCCAACGGCCTGTGCATCTTCGCGAACTGGGGAATGACGGAAGCGGATTTCCGGGGACTTGAGTCGCTCTGACGGATCGGACCGACCAAGGCCAAGTGTTTTAATCGAAGCATCATTGCTGCTTATAATTCACCCCCTGTTGGCATCGGAACTCTGCAACTGGAGTTGGAGTTTGGACGATAAGGGAGATACAATCTGCTTTCGACGACAGAGGCTGTGAAACCGGCGGAGCCGGGTGAAGACGTCATGGAGGATATGGGGTTGGGAATACACCAGACAGGCGAAGGCTCGGGAAAGAACTCCACGATGAATCACAGGAAAACTGCTTTTATATTAGTTGGTTTATTTGTGGGCACGCTGGTTTCGGGCTGTGTGGTGCCTCAGCCTCGCGGCGAGGGGACGCGGTTCTTGCTGAGGGAGCCGCAGAGCAAGCGGGCGTATTACATCTATCTGCCCGAGGGTTACACGCCGTCGCAGGTCTGGCCGGTGGTGTTGAGCCTGCATGGGATGAAGCCTTTCGACCACGCCGAGTCGCAGGAGTTGGAGTGGGAAAGCGTGGCGGACAAGTACAAGATGATCGTGGTGGCTCCGGACCTGGCGAATTCGGATCTGTTGATGGAGTATCCGCTCAAGAACGTTGCCAAGAGCAGCGTTCAGAAAGACGAGCGGATCGTGGTGCGGATTCTTCAGGATTTGATCAAGCGTTGCAGCGTGGATGAGACCAAGATTTTCGCGACGAGTTGGTCGTCGGGCGGGTATCTGCTGCACTACATCGTGGGCAACAATCCGGAGTTGTTCGCTGGGCTGTGCGCGCGGGGGAGTTGTTTTTCGCTGGAGGCGATGGAGAAGATTCCGGCGGCGAAGATCAAGAAGTTGGAGGAGCGTCAGACGCCGGTGATGATCTACTACGGCAGCAACGACATCCCGGTGGTGCGGAAGGAGTCGGCGGAGGCGGTGGAGTGGTACAAGAAGCGTGGGATTCCGGTGAAGGTGGACGTGGTCCGCGGGGGCGGGCATGAGCGGGTGCCGGACCTGGCTGCGGCTTTCTTCGCCAGCCACGGCGGGACGGCCAAGGCCGCGGAGACCGTGGAAATCGTAGCCAGCTACGAACGAGGGATCGCCCCCTTCTGGGTGAACTTTCGGGCCAAACTTCCGGACATCGATCGGCGGGACTACGACAAATACCGGTTCGCCTGGTACATCAACGGCAAGCTTCAGGGGACCGAGCCGACGCTCTTCGCGACGCTCTACAAACCGGATCAGTACGTGGTGTCGCTCGAGGTGATCAGCCCGGCGAACCGCCGGTTTGAGGCGGCCAAGACGGTGCACGTGCTGCCGCGGCAGGTGGCCACGCAGTAAGAGAGGCTTCCGTCCGGCAAGCCCTCTGGTTGTCCATTTCCCGTGCGTTTATCCTTTGATGGCGTCGGCGATGGATTCGTCGATGACGCGGAGGGCTTCGAGGACGGCCTCTTCGGTGATGCAGAGGGGCGGGCAGATTTTAACGCTGTTGCCGCCGAAGCCGACGGGGGCGAAGAACATCACGCCGCGTTCGATGCAGCCGCGAACGATATTCCACGCGGCGTCCGGATCGGCCTGCTCGGTGCCGGATTTGACCATCTGCAAAGCGGCGACCAGGCCGCGGCCGTGGGCGGCTCCGATGTGTTTGGGATACTTGCCCTGCAGTTCGCAGACGCCGCTCTGGAGGACCTCGCCGACGGCGGCGGCGTTATCGACCAGCCGTTCCTTGAGGATCAGCTCGATGTTGGCCAGGGCGGCTGCGCAGCAGATGGGGTTGCCGGTGTGCGTGCTGGTCATCGAACCGGGGCCGTAGAGGTTCATGATGTCGGTCTTGCCGAGGACGGCGGAGATGGGCAGCGAACTGGAGATGCCCTTGCCGCAACAGATCAGATCGGGCAGGACTCCGTAGCGCTCGAAGCCCCAGAACGTGCCGCAACGACCGAAGCCGGCTTGGACTTCGTCGGCGATCATGACGGCTCGGTGACGGTCGCACCAGCGGCGAAGCTCCTGCATGTACTTTGGCGGGGCGAAATCGGCGCCGCCGCCCTGGTAGGTCTCGCCGATCACGCCGGCCACGCGGTCGGGGTCGACGCCCTTTTCGCGCAGCGTCTTTTCGAACAGCTCGAAGCTCGTGTCCCTGGTGTAGAAGCCGTCCGGGAAGGGAACCTGGACGAATCCGGGATCGAGGTTCTTGATCCAGGTCTTGAGGGCGGGAATGCCGCCGGCCTGCTGGGAGCCGAGGGTGCGGCCGTGGAAGCCCCGTTCGAAGGAGACGATGACGATTTTCTGATCGCCGCCGATCTGGGCGCCTCGGGTCCGCGCGAGCTTGATCGTGCATTCGACGGCTTCGGAACCGGTGGACAGCAGGAAGCACTTGTCGATGCCGTCGGGCGCAACGTCGACCAGTTTTTTGACCAGTTTGGCCCGGGGCTCGTTGGGGAAGCAGTAGCTGGTGAGCAGGCCCTTGGCGGCCTGTTCGACGACGGCGTCGACGATGTCCTTGCGGCCGTGGCCGGCGTTGGTGATCAGGACGCCGGAGCTGAAGTCGATCCACTTGTTGCCCCAGCGGTCGAAGACGTAGAATCCCTCGCCGTGGTCCCAGACGATCGGCGGCTGGCCTTCCATGCAGTGCGGTTCGCAGGCGCGCAGCTGCTCCATGATGGGCAGCGATTCGGGAACGGGGATCGGGGTAAGGATCCGGCGGTGTTTGGTTTCGACCTTCTTGACCTGTCGGGGTTCGAGGGGGAATACCTTGGCCATGACATTTCTCCTGTGCAGTTCACCGAACCATCGCAGCCGCTGCATGAGGCAGGCTGATACTGACCATAAAGAACGGTAATCTACCAACGCGGGGCGGGGAGTGCAAGCGGTTTAAAGAAGTTTTGTCAGCGTCTTCCGGAACAGCAAGCGGCCAAACTCGGGCCAACGCTCATGCCGCCGCCGACTCCGGGTAAAGGACGACCGCGTGTGGCAGGATCTCCTGCTGAACAAACAGGTGGCTATCATCGGTCAGGGCTTCGACCGGATAGATGTGCGGCTCGATATCGAGGCCAAAGCCTCTTGAAGCCAGGAGCAGGTGAACGCCCAAATCGTGAGCCCTCCAGTAGCTGTAGTCACGAATGAAGAAGGCCAAGTCAAAGTCACTCGCCTCACCGCTAACACCCCGGGCGCGCGACCCGAACAGCAGGACTCGCTCGAAGCGGAACTGATCGAGGATTGAGTCGAGATACCGCCTAAGGCGTTTCATGTCGTCGTCAGTCGTTCGAGACACTGAAAGTATCTCCTTGTCTCAGCCAAGACTTGTGCGCTGTGTTCCTCATCCAATTCATGCAGGACTTCACCGATCTCGTCCGGGTACCGGGATTCAATGTAATATCGCTGAAGATGTCCGAAAAGGGCGTCCCGTTCCGCATCCTCGGGAAGCCCGACAATCTCGGCCAACCGGAGAAGGTTATGAGTGTACGGCGCGAGTTGCTCATTCTTGGCCAGATGGATGGCCTTGAGAAGTTTCTCGATCGCCTGCTGGCACAAGAACGCCACGTACAGGTACCTCCCGCCCAAATGCATGACCTGCGCCGCATTCGGGTCATAGGCTGCCCGTTCCACCCATTGCCTGACTTTCTGATGCAGATTCATCAGATCATCCTAGCCCGATAATGCATTAATTGTACGACATGACAGCGAGCATTTCAATGGCTCAGGCCCAGGTCTCGCATTCTTCGGAAGAGGGTGGTGCGGGAGATTTTGAGGGCGTCGGCGGTGGCTTGTCGGTTCCACCGGTGGCGATCCAGGGCGCGGAGGATGATCTGTTTTTCGGCGTCGGCGAGGGCGTCGGCGAAGGGAAGGTCCGCGGCCGGAGAGACGGCGGCGGATGGCGAAGCGGGGATTTCGGCCAGGATCTCCGGCGGCAGATCGTCCGGCTGAATGGTCTGGGTCCGGGCCAGGACCACGGCCCGTTCGATGACATTTTCGAGTTCGCGCACGTTACCCGGCCACGAGTAACGTTCGAGGCGTTTGTAGGTTTCGGCGTCGATGCGGTCGACGGGGCGCTGGTGCTCGTGGCGGAACCGGGCGAGGAAATGCTCGACCAGCGGGCGGATGTCGGTCAGGCGCTCGCGGAGCGGAGGCAGCGCGATGCCGACCACGTTGATCCGGTAGTAGAGGTCCTGACGGAAGGTCCCCTGCTCGACGAGTTTTCGCAGGTCCTTGTTGGTGGCCACGACGACGCGGACGTCCACGTCGAGGGTCTGATTGCCGCCGACGGGTTCGAACTGCCGCTCCTGAAGGACGCGAAGGAGTTTGACCTGCAGCGCCGGCGTGGCGCTGTCGATTTCGTCAAGGAAGATGGTACCGCCGTCGGCGGCGAGGAACCGCCCCTGCTTATCGGCCAGGGCGCCGGTGAACGAGCCCTTGAGGTGTCCGAAGAGCTCGCTTTCGAGGAGGCTTTCGGGCAGTGCGCCGCAACTGACCTCGACGAACGGCCCGTCGCTGCGGTCGCCGTGGCGGTGGAGGGCGCGGGCGACCATGGACTTGCCGGTGCCGGATTCGCCGGTGACCAGGACGGTGGTGGAGGTCGGGCCGACGGCCTCGATGAGTTCGAATACCCGCTGCATCTTGCGGTCGCGGCCGACGAGTTCGCCCAGGCCGTCGCGCCGCTGGAGCTGCTGACGGAGGGCGAGGTTCTCAGCCTGGAGGGCCTGCTGTTTGAGGGTCCGTTCGATGGCGATGCGGAGCTCGTCGTCGACGACGGGCTTGGTCAGATAGTCGTAGGCTCCGAGCTTGATCGCCTCGACGGCGGAGTTGATCGAGCCGAAGGCGGTGATGACGATGGGCACCGCTTCGGGATGCTGTCGGCGAATGTAGCGGAGCACGTCAAGTCCATCGTGCTCAGGCATGTTCAGGTCGGTGATGACGATCTGGACGGGGTTGTCCTGGAGCACCTCGCGGGCGGCGTCGAAGCTCCCCGCGGCGTGGACGTCGTGGCCTTCAAGCCGAAGGAATTCGCCAAGGGAGTCGAGGATGATGCGGTCGTCGTCGATGATGAGAATCGTTGCCGTCGCAGCACTCGCACGTTCGTTGGCTTCAAGCACGGTCATCGCGACATCCTTTCCCTCTGCAAGGCCGGCGTGGCGGCGGGCAATTCGACGACGAATTTGGCGCCCGCGTCGCGTCCCGGTCCGGCGGAGAGGCTGCCGCCCTGCTCCTCGACGATTTCGCGGGCGATGGCCAGTCCGAGTCCGGCGCCGCCGCGGTCGCCCTTGGTGCTGTAGAACGGTTCGAAGATCCGCTGGGGATTCTCCGGCAGACCGCAGCCGGTGTCCTCCACACTGACCCTCACGCACCCCCCTTCCACGGACGTCCGGATGTTGATGATGGACGGGCAGTCTGGGTCTCGCCGCCGGCGTTCGTCGATTGCGTCGATGGCGTTCTTGATGAGATTGCAGAAGACCTGGTAAAGCCGCGGCCCGCCGGCTTCGGGCAGACGGTCGGACAGGGCGGTGACGATCTGGATTCGCCTCGATTCGGCGCGAAGGAGCATGGTTTTGACCGCCTGCTCGACCAGTTCGTTGACGGAGATATTCCCGATGGACGACTGGCCGCTGCGGGCGAATTTGGCCAGGTCCGATAAGATCTGCTGGATTTTGCCGAGGGCGTCCTGGGCCGAGCCGAGGTACTCCTCGATTTTGGCCGTCCCGTCGTCGGGAGTCTGTTCGAGGCGGCGCAGGGCCAGGCTGATGTATCGCATCGACCCATCCAGCGGATTGTTGACTTCATGGGCGATCCTGGCGGCCAGACCGGTCAGCGAGGCCAGGCTCTGCTCGCGGGTCTGCTGAACGGCCAGTTCCGCCTGATCCAGCCGCTCGGCGAGGTAGACAAAGGCCCAGGTCGCCGATCCCATCGGGGCCGGCGTGATCCGTACGTCGATGCGGCGCAGCGTTCCGGCTGAGCCGACGGCGACGTTTTCGAGGACCACGGCGGATTTGCGTTGGAGGCACTCGGCCGCCATGCCGTCCAGGTCGATGCTGACCTCCGGTCCCTGCACCATACCCAGCCGCCCGGCTGGTCCAAGCCAGTCGCGGTCGGCCTGTCCCTTTGCGCAGGGGGCCACCACGACGCGACGGTCATCGTCAATGAGGCACGCCCATCCCGGCAGATCCGATAGTATCTGCTCCAGGAGGGTCAGCCAGTGTCTATTCTGGACGTTGGATGCCTTATCCATGCTTATCTGCCCGGTCATGCGCGCAGGGCCTTTGAGCCCACTCGGACTCATTGGTGACATCGGCAAAGCAATGGGACGGCTGAACGTACAGAAACGGAGTCAGAGTCAAGCCCTATTGAATAACTAGTAAGTAGGTCGATTATGTCGGAGGCGGGGATGGGTCTGAAAGTCCCAAGATTTGGCTTGCTTTCATCAGCAGTGGGGCCGATGCTTGTAGCGTTGCAGACGAGCTGTGACAGGCCAAAAAGTCCCTCCGGACTGATTGACTTTCCGAATCCGGCGTTTTATACTATCAGTTTACCTTTTATCAAGAGGATGCACGATGCCGGAAGAGAAGAAGACGATTTTGCTGGTGGATGACGACGAAGAGATTCTGGCGGCGATGGAGGCAACCATCCGCCAGTTCGACGTGAAGATCGAGCGGGCGACCAACGGCAACCAGGCGGTGGACAAGGTGGAGAAGGTCGAGCCGGACCTGGTGGTGCTGGACATGATGCTGCCGCGGAAGTCGGGATTCCTGGTGATGGAGCGGATACGATCGCGGCGCCAGCAGCAGAAGAGCGAGAAGCCGTACGTGATCATGGTGACGGCGAATCCGGGCCAGCGTCACAAGCAGTACGCTCAGAGCCTGGGGGTCAATGAGTACCTGAACAAGCCGTTCCGGATGGACCGGTTGACGGATGCGATCTCGAAGCTGCTGCAGATTGAGAAGAAGAGTAAGTAGTAAGAACCCTATAGAGATGTGCAAGCGGAGAAGTAAGAAACGATGTCGGAAGTAATCACAGCCAAGAAACGCGAAGCGATTGCGTCGCATCGGCGACACGAAGGCGACACCGGTTCCTCGGAGGTCCAGATCGCCCTGCTGACGGCCCGGATCAATCACTTGACCGAGCACATGCGGCAGCACAAGAAGGATCACTCTTCCCAGCGGGGGCTGATGAAGATGGTCGGCAAGCGCAGTTCGCTGCTGAAGTACCTGCGTGAGACGGACCTGGAGCGTTATCAGAAGGTGATCGCGGAAGTCGGGTTGCGGAAGTAACGGGACGAACCGACCGTGGGTCAGGCGGGGCTGTGAACACGTAGGTGCGCCGTTCATCGCGTATGCCCGCGGGGTGAGTATGTGATGTGAATCTGTAGGAGTACAATGATGCCAGTTTTTCGGGTGGAACGTGAAATTGCGGGTCGGACCCTGTCGATTGAGACGGGGCGGCTGGCCCGCCAGTCGCACGGCAGTGCGGTGGTGCGTTACGGGGACACGGTGGTGCTGTCCGCCGTGGTGTTTTCGGCGCCTCGGGAGATGCTGGACTTTTTCCCGCTGTGGGTGGACTACCGCGAGAAGACGTACGCGGCGGGCAAGTTTCCGGGCGGTTTCATCAAGCGTGAGGGGCGTCCGACGAACAAAGAGATTCTGACGATGCGGATGATCGATCGTCCGATCCGGCCGCTGTTCCCGAAGTTTTACCGGGACGAGGTCCAGATTCAGGCGATGGTGCTCTCGGCGGATCAGCAGAACGATCCGGATATTCTGGCCGCCATCGCGTCGTCGGCGGCGCTGGCCGTCTCGCCCATTCCGTTCGAAGGGCCCATCGGGGCGGTTCGGATCGGCCGGGTGAAGGACGAGCTGGTGGTCAATCCGCTGCACAGCCAGTCGGAGTTTTCGTCGCTGGAGCTGGTGCTGGCGGGGCGCAAGGACGCCGTCAACATGATCGAGCTGGGCGCCGAGCCGACCTCGGAAGAGGTGGTTCTCCAGGCGATCGAAATGGGCCATGGCGTGATCACGACGATCTGCGAGATGATCGAGGAACTGGTCGCCCAGGTCAATCCGGTCAAGATCGAGGCGCCCGGCGCGCCGGAGCATTACGAAGCGATTCTCAACGCGCTTCGCGAGAAGTACACCGGGGCCCTGGTCGAGGCCAAGCAGATCAAGGGCAAACAGGAGCGGAACGCGGCGGTCGACGCGGTCAAGGAGAAGGCGTTCGAGGAACTGGCCCCCGAGGACAATCCGGAAGCCGAGACGCTGAAGAAGATCGCGTCGATGGCGTTCGAGGAGTTCGAGGAGGCGGTGGTTCGGCGTCAGATCATCGAGGGCCGCCGGTCGGACGGCCGTCAGGCCGAGGAGCTTCGCGAGATCACCTGCGAGGTGGGCACGCTGCCGCGAACGCACGGTTCGGCGGTGTTCACCCGCGGCGAGACGCAGGCCCTCGTGGTGGCCACGCTGGGCACCACGGAAGACGAGCAGATCGTCGACGGCCTGGCTGAGGAATACAGCAAGAAGTTCATGCTGGACTACAACTTCCCGCCGTTCAGCGTGGGCGAGGTCAAGCCGATCCGGGGTCCGGGCCGTCGCGAGATCGGCCACGGCGCGCTGGCGGAGCGGTGTTTGGCGAACGTGATGCCGTCGGTGGAGGATTTCCCGTACACGGTTCGGCTGGTCTCGGACATTCTCGAGTCGAACGGTTCGAGTTCGATGGCGAGCACGTGCGGCGGGACTCTGGCGTTGATGGACGCGGGCGTGCCGATCCGCGAGCCGGTGGCGGGCATCAGCATCGGGCTGGTCAAGGAAGGCGACACCGAGCTGCTGCTGACCGACATCATCGGCGAGGAAGACCACTTCGGCGACATGGATTTCAAGGTCGCGGGCACCAAGTCCGGGATCACGGGCATCCAGTTGGATCTGAAGATGCGCGGGATACCGATGCACCTTATCCGCGGGACATTCGATCGGGCCAAACAGACGCGGATGCGGATTCTGGACATCATGCTGGCGACGATCGATCAGCCGCGGCCGGAGATCTCCGAGTACGCTCCGAAGCTGCTGACGATCAAGATCGACCCGGAGAAGATCGGTACGGTGATCGGGCCGGGCGGCAAGATGATCCGCAAGATTCAGGACGAGACCGGGGCCAATATCGAGATCGAGGACGACGGCACGGTCTACATTTCGAGCCGCGGCGGCGACGGCGCGTACAAGGCCCGCGAGATGGTCGAGCAGCTCACCGAGGAGATCGAGGTGGGCAAGACGTACACCGGCAAGGTGGTTTCGATCAAGGATTTCGGCGCGTTCATCGAGGTGCTGCCGGGCCAGGACGGCCTGTGCCACATCAGCGAGTTGGCGGACGGTTACGTCGGCTCGGTCACGGATGTGGTGAGCATCGGCGATACGGTCACGGTCAAGGTGATCGGGATCGACGATCAGGGCCGCGTGAAGCTCTCGAAGCGGGCGATCGACTCGCCCGGGTCCGAGCAGATGGCGCCGGCGGGCGGCGGCGGCCGTGATCGCGGCGGCGACCGCGGCGGACGCGGCGGCGACCGTGGTGGACGCGGCGGCGACCGTGGTGGACGCGGAGGCGATCGCGGCGGACGCGGCGGCGACCGCGGCGGACGGCGCTAGCGTCAAGCGACACCTGCTGATAGAGACAAGAACCGGAAGGGCTGGGCCTTTCCGGTTTTTTTATGCGCGAAAGAGCCCGCCACGTGGCGAGACGCGGGAAGGGCCCCGTCCCGCTTCCGGGAGATTGGGATCAGACCCCCAGGATGTACTGGAGGAGTTCGAGGGCGTCCTGCCATCCGATGGGGAAGTCGGAGAGCGGGGCCCGGCCGAATTCCTGGTCCTCGATCAGCAGGTAGGACGGGGTGATGCGGTCCATCAGTTCGGCGTTGTCCTCGGTGTGGATCAGGCCGAGCAGGTGGCCCATCTCGTGCGAGACGACGTTGGCCACGGCCTGGGCGATTTCGGCGTCGCTCCAACTGGGGTAGTCGAAGGCTGAGCCGAAAACGATGGCGTTGTCGTCGGGTTCCTCGTTGTACCAGTCGATCGAGTCGGCCAAGCCATAGTAGTCGTTGTCGGAACGGGTGCCGGCGACGTGGACCGTCGTGAAGTCGCCCGACGGCGTCTGCTGCTCGTAGGAACTGAGGATGTCCACGTCCAGCCCCTGGTAGTCGGCCCGCACGGAGTCGACGATCCAATCGGCCAACTCCTCAGCCCGCAGGTCGCCGAAGACGTCGGAGAAGGGAGCAAGCATCGCGATGCTCAGGCCGGCGACGTAGACGTCCTGGTCGCCGTGGAAGTTGAGGTAGACGGTCTGATGTTTGGGAATGAACGCCGCCTTGTCAATCGTGAAACGCAGGGTGTAATCGACGGGGTCGCGGCCGATCTGATCGGTGTAGGCCACGGCCAGGTAGTATCGGCCGGTCTTGAACAGGTACTGGGAGAACACACGGCTGGCGTTAAGCGAGCAACCCGTGCCCCGGGCGAGCCGGGCGATCTCGTCATCCTCGTCGAAGAGGGCGATGGTCACCGACTCGCTGAGGTCGCAAGTTTCGGTCTTCCAGTAGATGTTGATCTTCTGGCCGGCTTCGATGGCGCCGATGTCGTAGACGTCCACATCGCCGCTGTCCGAGAGCGTGCCTTCGATCAGTCCGGAAGCAACCGGCTGAGTGGTCAGCACCTGCGCTTGGGCGAAGTCGTCGTTGGGTTCAACTTCGGTGATTTCCTTTTCGGGCGGGTCGAGGATGACCGCACCGCACCCCCCTACCGCCGCCATCATCGACAGCACCAGGATTACCGCCGCATGTTGCACGCTGCTCATTCGATCAGCCCTTAATCACGGCCAAAGGCCTGTTTCTTGCCACGATCTTCGCCAGTCCGGCTCCGGCGACCGCCTTGACCACGAGTGAGACATCTTTATAGGCCTGCGGCTGCTCTTCGGCCAGCCCTTCCCGGTCGCGGGCCAGGGCGATCACGCCCTGATCGGCGAGTTCACGGGCGATGGAGCGGCCCTTGGCAGATCTGACGGCGGCGGAACGGGACATGACGCGTCCGGCTCCGTGGCAGGCGCTGCCGAAGGTCTCCCGCATCGCGCCTTCGGCGCCGACCAGGACATAGCTGGCCCGGCCCATGTCGCCGGGAATGATGACCGGCTGGCCGACGGACTTGTAGCGTGTCGGCAGTTCCGGATGGCCTGCCGCAAAGGCCCGCGTGGCTCCCTTGCGGTGGACGCAGAGCGTCATGGTGCGGCCGTCGACGGTGTGCTGTTCTATTTTCGCGATGTTATGGGCCACGTCGTAGATCAGTTCCATGCCCAGATCCTCAGCGGAGCGGCTGAAGAATCCGGCGAAGAGCTCGCGGACCTGGTGCATCAGGAGTTGGCGGTTGGCCCAGGCGAAGTTAGCGGCGGCCCGCATGGCGGCCAGATACCGCTGCCCTTCCGGGCTGTTGACGGGGGCGCAGACCAGTTGGCGATCCGGAAGCGTGATACCGTGTCTGGCGGGCAGGTCGCGCAGGGCTCTGATCGCATCGTCGCAGACCTGGTAGCCCAGGCCTCGCGAACCGGAGTGGATCATCACCACCAGTTGTCCGCGGTCCAGGCCGAAGACCTCGGCTGTGTGCGGGTCGATGATTTCCTGTACCTCCTGAAGCTCCAGGAAGTGATTGCCGCTGCCGAGGGTGCCGCATTGATCGTTGCCGCGTTCGCAGGCCCGCTGCGAGACGGCGTCGGGATCGGCGCCATCGAGCGCGCCGCCGGCCTCGCAATAGTCCAAGTCGCTCGGCCAGCCCAGTCCTTCACCAACCGCCCATCTGGCCCCGCCTTCGAGAATGTCCCTGATTCCGGCGACTTTGAATCTGTACTTGCCGCCCTTGCCGACGCCAGCCGGAACGGTGGCGAAGAGCTCGCGGATCAGCTTTTCCTTGTGTTTGTCAACGTCTTTGGCTTGGAGGTTGGTCCGGAGCAGGCGGACGCCGCAGTTGATATCGTAGCCGACCCCACCTGGACTGACGACGCCGCCCGATTCAGGATCGGTCGCGGCCACGCCGCCGATGCAGAACCCGTAGCCCCAGTGGATGTCGGGCATGGCCAGGGACTCGCCGACAATTCCGGGCAGCGTGGCCACGTTGGCGACCTGTTCGGGGGCTTGGTCCTGCTTGATCTGACCGATCAACTCGGGCGAGGCATAGATCCGGCCGGGCACCCGCATCCCGTCTTTGTAGCCGATGGGAATGCGGTACCGCCAGGGATCGAGTTGTTCCAGCGGCCCATGCCACGCGGATGTCATTGGACCATCTCCTGCTCTCTGACCGGGAGTCCCGGTCCCACCGGACAATTATAGGTCTAGACGTCGAAGACGACGGTCACGGTCAGCAGGCCATCCTCCTGCCGGATTTCGAGGTTGTGGTAGGTGACCGCCTTGATCTCGGTGCGAATGCGTGAGCGCTTCGGGTCGAAGCGGCAGGCGGTCACTTCGGCGATCAGTCCGCGTTCATGCAAAGCGGTGAAGCTGATCTCGTCGAAGACGGTTTGGCGAACGTCAAGCCAGTAGTGGACCTCAGCCAGCCAGTCGTGCAGGAGGTCTTCGTAGCTGGAGGCGGCCAGCTCCACAACCTCCTGCCGGGGACTGTCGCGGCCCTCGACCCGGCCGACAATCTGGTAGAAGCCCCTCGCCACCAACTCGAAGAGCTCCAGCATGCTTTGGGACTGGACTCTCAGCGCCACGTCGGCGGTGTGCTCGATGACCTCGATGTTCCCCCGCATGTCGCCCCCTTCGCTCAGAAAGCGGCGGTGGGCAGATCGAACAGATTGTAGACCACCTGGCTGACCGCCTGGTTGATCAGGGACAGCAGGGCCGATTCGAGCTGGGCCGCCGTCGCCTGCTGGAGGTCGCCGGTCTGGCAGCCGCACAGCACCACCATGCCCATCAAGGCCGCCTTGCACAGACGCCATTGGATTCTCATCAGTTAGCTCCCGTTCGCGGATCAGGCCTGGACAAAACAGCATTATAGATCAGGCGGGGCGGTTCCGCCAGTGGGATTATCAGACGGCTGCTGGATTATCGGTCGTTGGGGCGGCCGGGCGTCGAGGCGGCCTAAGCCTGGCGGCGGAAGCTGTCGATAAGTTATTTACAGACCGCCGTGGTCACGGTATCATAGGGGCTGGCGGTCAAATCGGAAGGAGGAGACAGTGATGAGCCGACGTGCGGGATATCTGTTGGCGTTGACGGCGCTGGTGCTGGTTTCGACCCCGGTGGTCAAAGCGGACGTGCCGGGACCGATGGACGTGCTCAATGGTCTGTACTACGCCGGGCTGTTTCCTCGCGTGCAGCGGGACATCTATCAGGACGGCTGGGTGGTGGACTTCGGCCGCACCTTCGTGGACAGCACCTACGACTTCGGCAACGTGGAGATGACGCTGAACGGGGCCCTGGACGGCCAGTTCACAATCGGGCATCGCGGGATCGACGAGATCAGCTATTCGCTGAGCACGCCGGGCGGTCTGGCCTTCCAACTGGTGGAGTGGGACGGGATCAACGAGATTTCCGTCGATGACGGCCTGCTGAACATCGAACAGAACTTCAAGGTGAACCGCTATGGGTTCTACACGCTGGAGATGAACATTGTGGGCCGGGGCACGACGGTGACCAACGGGATTCTCGACGATTCAGCCCCGATCGACTTCAACGTCGGGCCGATCGACATCCAGGGGCACCTGTTGCTGGATTTGGTGAACGTGATCCTGTACAACGCGTTCGGAACGTACATTCCGGGCGGGGCGTTCGACGCGATCGTGTTGGGCGACTTCATCCAGTCGGACCTGGCCGCCGACCTGCTGGCCGGAGCGACGATCGAAGCCCAGCCGGAGCCGACGGCGGCCGCGGCCCCCGAGCCGTCGACGCTGCTGGTCCTGGCGTTGGGTGGTATTCCCCTGCTGTGGCGACGGATCGGCCGGTAAATCCGGATCGGACCGACCCATCAGAACCCTCTGACCACCATTCCTCCTCCGTGCGCTTCGCGTGCGATGCGATGTTTGGCGCGCTGGCCCGATGGCTTCGCGGGGCCGGCTATGACACCTTCTGGCAGGAAGGCATTCCGGATTCGGAACTGATCGACCTGGCCCGCGAAAACGACCTGATCGTTTTGACCGCCGACACGGGGATTCTGAAGCGCAATGTGGTGGTGCGCGGCCAAGTGCGGGCTCTGTTTGTCCCTCCCGATCTGCCCCGGCACAAGCAGACGGCGTACGTGTTGAACACGCTGTCACTTCGCCGCCAAAGACCCCGCTGCATGGCCTGTGGAGGCGAACTAGCGGCTCTGGACCGTGAGGAGGCCCGAGCGCGGGTGCCGCCGGGAGCGTTCCGCAACTCGGAGCGGTTCTTCCAGTGTCGCCGGTGCGGAAAGGCGTATTGGTCGGGGAGTCATTGGGAGAATATCGATCGGCGGCTGCGGGAACTAG